>JASHTQ010000219.1 GCA_030040475.1 Streptosporangiaceae bacterium | reverse complement strand
CTAGTTACCGGCAAGGGAACCTGGTTCCCGGAGGGAACTATTGCTGGTACCTCGGCCCGCGGCCTGAACTCGGACAGGGTCAGATGCCTCATGGCCAGCGGCGGAACCTGCCGCCATGTGCGGGAGGCGAGCCGGGCCCGTCAACAAGAGACATTTCCCGAACGGGCGGTGGTGCGCGGTCGGCCGAAACGCTCGCGTCCCGTGTTCTGCCCGACAGGCGGCCGGGGCTAGGCCGCGTGGCGGCCGCCGTCCACGTCGAGGACGGCGCCGTGGACGAAGCTGGCCGCGTCGCCGGCCAGGTAGCTGATCGCCGAGGCGATCTCCTCCGGGGCGGCCGGGCGGCCGGCCGGGGCTAGCGAGGCGAGCCGGTCCAGCTGGTCGCCCATCACCGCGGTGCCCTCGGTCCTGGTGGGGCCGGGGCTGACCGCGTTGACCCGGACGCCGCTCGGGCCGAACTCGGCCGCCCACGCCTTGGTGAGCAGGGTCAGCGCGGCCTTGCTTGAGCCGTACAGCGCCATGCCGGCCACGCCGAACTGGGCGACCATGGTCAGCACGTTGACGATCGAGCCCTTGCCGCGGGCCGCCATGGCGGGCGCGAGCTCGCCGGTCAGGATGAACGGTGCCTTGACGTTGACGGCGTAGGCCGTGTCGATGTCCGCGTCGGTGGCACCCTGGGTGGGGCCGAACGGGGCCACGCCGGCGTTGTTGACCAGGATGTCGACGTGCCCGCCGCCGAGTTCGACGGCCCGGCGGGCCAGCGCCCGCACCGACCCGGCGTCTGCCAGGTCCGCGGCGACGAAGTCGGCCTTGCCGCCGGCCGCGCGGATCTCCGCCACGACAGCGTCGCCGCGCCCGCCGTCCCGGCCGCTGACCAGGACGTGCGCGCCGCGCCGGGCCAGCAGGAGGGCGGCCGCCCGCCCGATGCCGCTGGTCGCCCCGGTCACCAGCGCGGTCTCCCCGGCCAGGTCAGCGTGAGTGATTGTCATGTCTCTGCCTCCGGTAACTGGATTGGATAACCCACTATGGCAAGACAAAACTGGGTTGTCCAATCCAGTTTGTGCTAGCGTCCTGACATGACAGAACGACGGCTGACCCGCCGGGGACGCGAGACGCGGGAGCGGATCGTCGCGGCCGCGGCGGAGCTCATCTTCGAGCGCGGCGTGGCCGAGACCACGCTGGAGGACATCAGGGCGGCGGCCGGGGTGAGCGGCTCTCAGGTGTACCACTACTTCGAGGACAAGCAGGCGCTGGTCCGCGCCGTCATCGACCACCAGGCCGACACGGTCCTGGAGACCCAGGGGACTCACCTCGACCACCTCGACACGGTGCCCGGCCTGCGGGCCTGGCGTGACCTGCTGGTCGAGCACCAGCGCTCGCTCGGGTGCCGGGGGGGCTGCCCGATCGGCACCCTGGGCGCCGAGGTGGCCGAGACCGACGACGCGGCGCGCATGGCCGTGGCCCGCGGGTTCCGTCGCTGGGAGGCCAGGATCCGCGACGGGCTCCGGGCCATGCACGCCCGCGGCGACCTCCCGGCCGGCGTGAACCCCGACGACCTTGCCCTCGCCACGCTCGCCGCCCTGCAGGGCGGCCTGCTCCTGGCCCAGGTCCAGCGCGACACCCGGCCGCTCGAGGTGGCGCTCGACGCCATGCTCGACCGCATCCAGGCCCTGGCCGAGGCAGCAGGGACGGCATAACGCGACTCCGCAGGAGGATCGAAGGGCGCCGGGGGACCAGGTCTTCGGTCGTGACGATGGCCCGGGCGAAGGTCGGCCCGTTGATGGCGTGGGCCGCGTGCATGGCCTCCAGGCTGAAGGCAGCGGTCTTCGCCGCCGACCTCTCGTACCGGGCGGCCGCGGCCGCAGCGGCCGCTCAGCGCGCCGGTGCGCACGCCATGGAAATCCGCGCCGTCCGCCTGTTCAGTCAGTTGACTGAAGCGGCCCGGTTCCGCCGCGGACGACGATCACAAGGAACAACCGCGTGATCGCAACGGAAGAGGATCCTCGGATCTTCCGCATCGTCACTATCGGCTTCGCCATCGCCAGTGACCGAAGGAGACATCACAATGCCGGAACAGGAATCATCGTCGATGCGTGAGCTCAGAGCATTCGTGGATCGCTGCCACGCCGCCATCACCGCGCAGAGCCAAGGCCATCCCGAGACGTTCCTCGAGCTGTGGTCGCACGCCGGCGACGTGACGATCATGGCCGCGATCGGCGGCTATCAGGTCGGCTTCGATGCCGTCCGCGAGCTGCTCACGGCGGCGTCGAAGACCCAGCACTTCGACGGCTGGCGCGCCGAGAACATGGCGACGGCGCTGGACGGGAATCTCGCGTTCACCGTCGAGCTCGAACACTACGCGTACGCCGAGGACCGCGAGGACAAGGGCATGACGCTGCGGGCAACGCAGATCTACCGTCGGGAAGACGGGCAGTGGCGCGTCATCCACCGCCATGGCGACATCCTGACGCCTGTCGAGGCGAGATGGTAAGGTCCGCCTCCATGCGGGATCGGTCCTACCCGATCCGGTGGAAATCCGGCCGCCTGATTGTGCGGTAGCCCAACTCGGCGGCCGTCGAGATTGTCCGGATGCTTCCTAGGCCGCACCGGGACCTGGTCCTAGGCTGTAGTCACAGTGAGACTACGCGGTGAGGGGCCCGGCTGTCGCCGCCCGGCGCCCTTATGGCTCAGCAGCGGAGGCAGGAGGCCTGATGGCCGGCTTGGCTAGTGGCGTCACGGTGCCGATCGGGCACACCGATCGCTTCTTCATCGGCGGGCAGTGGGTGGCGCCCTCGTCGGGCTCCACGATCACGGTGATCGATTCCCACAGCGAGGAGGTCTACCTCACCGTTGCCGAGGCTCAGGCGGTCGACATGGACCGGGCGGTGGCCGCGGCGCGGGCGGCGTTCGACAGCGGGCCGTGGCCGCGCCTCACGCACGCGGAGCGAGCGGCTTACCTGCGCGCGCTGGGCGCGGAGGTCGTCCGGCGTTCCGGCGACATCACCCAGATGTGGCCGCGCGAGTCGGGCGTGATCGCCGCCGTCGCGAGCGGGGCCGCGGCGGGCGCGCGTCACACATTCAACCAGTACGCGGACCTAGCCGAAACGTTCGAGTGGGAACGCCCGGCCACACCCGCGCGCGGCGGCTTCGGGCTGGTCGTCAAGGAGCCGGTCGGCGTGGTCGGGGCGATCATCCCGTGGAACGCGCCGATGGGCCTGATCAGCATGAAGCTCGCCCCGGCGTTGCTCGCCGGGTGCACGGTGATCCTCAAGTCGTCGCCGGAGGCTCCGGGCGAGGGGTACCTGATCTCGGAAGCCGCGGAGGTGGTGGGCCTGCCTGCCGGGGTGCTCAACGTGCTCACCGCCGACCGCGGGGTCTCCGAGCTGCTCGTCCGCGACCCCAGGGTCGACAAGATTACCTTCACCGGGTCGACCGCGGCCGGACGGCGGATCGCCTCGCTGTGCGGCGAGCGGATCGCCCGGTGCACGCTTGAGCTCGGCGGCAAGTCCGCCGCCGTCGTCCTGGACGACGCGGACATCGAGTTTGCCGCGCAGCAGCTCGCGCAGGCCGAGTGCCTGCTGTCGGGCCAGGTCTGCGCGTCGCTGACCAGGATCGTGGTCTCCCGGCCGCGGCACGACGCAATGGTCGAGGCGCTGGCCGCGGCGTTCTCCAAGGTCAGGGTCGGCGATCCGTTCGACCCGGCGACCCAGATGGGGCCGCTGGCCGCCGAGCGCCAGCGCGACCGGGTCGAGGGCTACGTCGCCCGCGGCGTCGAGGATGGGGCGACGCTCGCCACCGGCGGCGGCCGGCCCGCTGGGCTGGACCGCGGCTGGTACGTCGAGCCGACCGTGTTCGGGAACGTCGACAACTCCTCGGTCATCGCGCAGGAGGAGATCTTCGGCCCGGTGCTCTCGGTGATCCCGGCCGCTGACGAGGCCGACGCGGTGCGCATCGCCAACGACACGATCTACGGCCTGCACGGTGCCGTGTTCACCAGTGACGTGGAGCGTGCCCGCGAAGTGGCGGGGCAGATGCGGACGGGCGCGGTCGGCCACAACGGTTTCAAGTCGGACTTCGACATGGGTCACGGCGGGTTCAAGCAGTCCGGCATCGGCCGCGAGGGCGGTATCGACGGGCTGCTGCCGTTCCTGGAGTCGAAGGCCATACTGCTCGACGGCCCAACCGCCCGCTACCACGGCACTATCCGGTAGGGACAGGCCCGCGGCAATCGCCGGCCGTCAGATCCCCAAGACCTTCTGCACCCGAGGAGACCTAGTGGAAGAGCGCGAAGCCCTACTCGCCCGCGTCAGCGCGGACAGCGGCACCGAGATCAAGGATCCGGCGACCGGCGAGGTTATCGGCCGGGTCGCGTTCGGCGCCCCGGACGACGTTGCCGCTGCGGTCACGACGGCCGCCGCGGCCCAGCCGGGCTGGGCGGCGCTGGCCGACGAGGAGCGCTCCGCCGCGCTCATGCGCGCGGCGGACGCCATCGACGCCCGTGCCGAGCAGCTCGCCTACGTCGTCAGCCGGGAGCAGGGCAAGACCATGAACGGGCTGGGCGCGCGCTTCGAGGTGGCGGGCTGCGCCGCATGGGTGCGGGCCGCCGCCGGCACGCCGCTACCCGTCCAAGTCCTCGTCGACGAGCCCGCCGGCCACGCCGAGCTGCGCTACCGGCCAATCGGCGTAGTAGGCGCGATCACCCCGTGGAACTGGCCGATGATCATCGCGTGCTGGCAGATCACCCCGGCGCTGCGGATGGGCAACACGGTGGTGCAAAAGCCGAGCGAGTACACCACGCTCAGCGGCCTGGCTATCACGGAGGTCCTCAACGAGGCGCTGCCGCCAGGGGTGCTGACCGTCGTTACCGGGGCGGGCGACGTGGGGGACGCCCTGGTCCGTGACCGCCGTGTCGGCAAGGTGATGTTCACCGGCTCGGTGCAGACCGGGATGAAGGTCGTCGAGGCGTCCGCGGGGAACCTGTCCAGGCTCACCCTGGAGCTCGGCGGCAACGACGCGGGCATCCTGCTGCCCGACGTCGACCCGCAGGCGATCGCCGAGGGCCTGTTCTGGGGCGCGTTCATCAACAACGGCCAGACCTGTGCCGCGATGAAGCGGCTCTACGTGCCGGATGCCATCTACGACCAGGTGGTGGACGCGCTGGCCGGGATCACGGCCAAGATCCCGATGGGAGTCGGCCTGGACGAGGGCAACGTCCTGGGTCCGTTGCAGAACCGGATGCAATGGAACGTCGTCAACCGCCTCGTCGAGGACGCCAAGGCACGCGGCGCGCGCATCGTGACGGGCGGCGACCCGGATCGCGACGCCCCGGGGTACTTCTACCCGAAGACCCTCGTCGCCGACATCGATAACGCCGCTCCGCTGGTGCAGGAGGAGCAGTTCGGCCCGGCCCTGCCCATCATCAGGTACACCGACCTGGAGCAGGCGATCGAGTGGGCCAACGCCGTCGACGTCGGCCTCGGCGCTTCGGTGTGGTCCGCCGACCGGGACAAGGCCCTGGCGATCGCCGCACGGCTGCAGGCCGGGACCGTGTGGATCAACAGTCACGGCGGAATCGACCCCCGCATCCCGTTCGGCGGCGCCAAGCGCTCCGGGTACGGCCTCGAGTTCGGCGTCGAGGGCCTCAAGGCGGTGTCCGTCCCCCAGGTCATCAGCGGCTGACCCATCACCGGTCACTGGGCGACGAGCACCGGGCCGAGCCGAGGCGGCCGGTTAAGCGCCTCTTACGTCTATCAGCTCCAGCGCCACCGGGTGGCACGTGACCGACTCGGCCGCACGGAACACCACGAACGGCGCTAGCTTGAACGAGCCCGTGTCTGGCCTGGTCTGCACGATCGGAAGGAAAAGAAAGGGCAGGTCCGGGATCGCCGCCAGGATTCTCTCGGCGTAGTGGAGATCGTCCGCAGAGGGCCGCGTGAACCCGGACGGATGCGAATGGACGAATCCGGCCAGCCGGATGCCCCTCGGGTTCCAGTCGGTCCGGAAAATCGCGTTGAGCGTTTGGTGATCGGGTGAGTAGGTAGCCCCACATGCCGCCCTCCGGAACGAGTCAAGCCTCAGCCTGGTCCGCATCTTCATCCGTGACCGGCGGGGGCGCGCTCAGGCGTTCCACGGGCTGGCCGGTGACCTCGGCGATGAGGTCGAAGTCCTTATCGAGGTGCAGGACGGTCAGCCCGGCGAGTTCAGCGGTCGCAGCGATAATGAGATCCGGTATTGACGGGGCGCGATGCTGGGCCCGGTCTGCGAGCAGGGTAAGAATCTCTACCGCCCGGTCCTCGATGGCCGGGGTCAGGTATTCAACCGGCATCGATGACAGCGGAGGCTGCTGGAGCGCTGTCCGCAACTCGGGGCCTGACCGGGCCGAATAGCCAGTTTCCAGGCGGGTGACGGTAGTGATCCGCACCAGTCCGCGTTCGATCCGCGCGGCCCACTCGGCCGCCTCTGGGCTCGAGGCCAGCCGGACGAGCGCGGACTTGTCGATGAGCCAGGTGGTCACGTCCAGGCCTGGGACATCACGTCCGGGTGGGCCAGATCAGCGAAGGTGCCGGCGAACCGCGCCAGGTCCTCCACACTAACCGGGGAACCGGAGGTCGCGGCGTCTTGAGCGAGGCGGCGGCGCACGTACTCGCTGCGGGACAGGCCCAGCCGGGCGGCGTGAGCATCCAGTGCCGCGAGTCGGGCGTGCGGCGTGTCGGCGGAAGCACCGTGCAAGATCACTTCGGCGGCCGTGGCACCATAGAACCAAATGAGTACGTCACCTTCCCGCCGCTTCCCCGCGACCGTCACCCAGCTTCCGGTCACCCGTTGCGAGATCTGTCACGGCACCGTCGCTTACCGGCCCGGCACGGTCACTGAGGTCCTGACCGAGCACTACCGCCGGGTCCATCCTGAAGCGCTCGAGCCCGCATCTCAGCAGGTCGTCACGGAGATCTCCAGCCTTACTCCGTAGTTATCGTCACCGATGTCAGCCGATCCGGGACGGCCTATCTCCAGGGTGAGTTCAGAGTCCGAAATGGTGACGCAGCGTGGCCAACCCCGCTACAGGGGCCGCTCGCCGAGCCGCCGATCTGGTCGACTTGAGCCGCTGGAAGCCGAGTGCGAGGTTGCGCGCAATAACGGGTGGTCGGGGAGGACTCTCCCTAATGATCATTATCATCAGGGGATGGTCGCGTTCGCGAGAAGCTGGCGTGTGCGGGTAGGCGCCGGGCGGCGGCTACCGCATCCAGGTCGTCGGCCTAGGGCGACGTGATGAAGCTTCTCCTTACCGACTCCGGTGTCAGGAACGCGAGCATTCTGGCGGCGCTGGCCGGTCTCCTGGGCAAGCCGATCGCCGAGGCCAGTGCCCTCTGCATCCCCACCGCAGGATACGGGGGCCCTTACGGGGATCCGGACGGGCCATGGCGTTTCATCAGCGGGCGGTCCCCCAGTCCCATGACCGAGCTGGGGTGGAAGTCGGTGGGCGTGCTGGAGCTTACCGCGCTGCCCGGCATCGACACGGAACGCTGGGTCTCCTGGGTCCGGGAGGCAGACGCCCTGCTGGTGAACGGCGGCGATGCGCTCTACCTGTGCCACTGGATGCGGGAGTCCGGGCTGGCCGGCCTGTTCCCGTCGCTGCGCGACATGGTTTACGTCGGGCTCAGTGCCGGGAGCACGGTGCTGACTCCCCGGACCGGGAAGGAGTTCGCTGACTGGCAGCCGCCCGCTGGTGACGACAGCTTGCTCGGAGTCGTCGATTTCTGCATCTTCCCGCATCTCGACCTCCCGGACCGTCCGGACAGGAGCCTGGCCGAGGCGGAACGCTGGGCCGCCCGGATAAAGGGCCCGGGATACGCCATGGACGCTCAGACCGCTATCAAGGTGACCGACGGCAGCATCGAGGTCATCTCCGAAGGGCACTGGAAGCTGTTCAACCCGGCAGGATGAACGTCGGCGGACTCTCCGCGCCGGGCCGGAGCGCGCTGTAACGGATGATCTGCGCCGGGCGACGGCATGTGAATCCGGCTGGGGGCGGAAGGGCGTATTTGGCGTTCAGTATGGGCATCTCGGTGCTGCCGGTTGCGCTCGGTCAACTGGGCCGGTCCGACTGGTCTGTTGCCCGCCAGGCGGGCCATGACGTACAATTTCTTGTACGTGAACGGTCTCGTGGTGGAGGAGGACAGTCAGTGAAGACCATGACATACTCAGAGTCCCGTGCCCGCTACGCCGAGACCCTCAACGCCGTCGTGGATGACCGGGAGGAAGTCGTCATCACCCGGGCCGGGCATGAGCCGGTAGTCATCGTCGCGCTGGACGACTACGAGTCGCTCAAGGAAACCGCCTACCTCCTGCGCAGCCCGGAGAACGCGCGGCGGCTGCTGGCCTCCATCGACCGCCTCGAGCACGGCGGTGGCCTCCAGCGGGATCTGCTGGAGTGAAGCTCGTCTGGGACGAGTCCGCCTGGACCGACTACGTCTGGTGGCAGGCCCAGGACCGCAAGGTCCTCAAGCGGATCAACCAGCTCATCGCCGATATCCAGCGCAACGGCAACGAGGGGATCGGCAAGCCCGAGCCGCTCAAGCACGGCTTCCAGGGGTACTGGTCGCGCCGCATCACCGACGAGCACCGCCTCGTGTACAAGATCGCCGACGACGAGATCCGCCTCGCCGCCTGCCGGTACCACTACGAGCGCTGACCCGGGAATCGGGTGCCAGCATCAGCAGCAGACACCTCCCGGCCGATATCCGCCGATCTGGATCAGGTAGTGGCTCCTCGGCGAGTGTTAGCCGGGGCATACCGATCGGGTGTTCTGGAGCATGGACGCTGTGGTGGTCCGGGAGTCACTGATCGTTCTTTCCTTTATTCCTGCCGGCTGCGGTCGGCTCGTCAGGTGCCCCGGCCCCGGCTGCCGGGCACGCCCATCCCACGCGGGCCGGGACGACGGCGCCGGGATCGCCGGGCGGCGCAAGCTCCACCGGGCAGCCCGATTGTGCGGTGCGCCGTGGCGCAGGTCATAGCGGCCCGGCATGCGGAATGACCCTGGCTCTGGTCTTCGGCCCGGGACCGCATCGGCTCCGGCACGGGATGACCATTGTGCCGTGAGCATCGCTGGCCTGCACCCGGCGTGCCAGGCTGGGCTGCCCGTGGCGGGCCCGGCGCGGGGCGTCGATCTGGTGCGCGGCCGGGCCCGGGATCCCGAGGCGTGAGCGGGCGCCGTACCCGCGAGTGGCTCAGCATGAGACGTGCGGCATGACCTGGCCCGCGATCAGCTCTATCTGGCGACGCTCGTCACCGACCGGCCAGAAGCAGACTCGCTGGCACCCCACGCGGGAATAACGGGACAGCAGCTCGGCGCACTGGCCCGCCGGGCCGACGCAGACCCGGCCGCGGAGCTCGGCCGGGTCCCGCCGCACCAGCGGAGCGATGATCCCGGACAGGACCCGGTCGGCCTCTGACCGGCTGCCGGTAATCCAGGCCCACATCGTGACCAGCGAATTCGGGAAATCACCCGGCGGCCTGTGCTGGCTCTCGAGCTCACCGCCCAGGACCTGCAGGGCCGCCGCGAAAGCGTCCGGGGTGGTGTTGTAGGCCGAGGCAAGCCAGCCATCGCCGGCCCGGGCAACGCGGCGCATGCCAGCCCGGGAGCCCCAGCTCGCGATCCAGACCGGGATCCCCCCGCCTTGCCGCGGCGGCGGGAGCAGGCTCCCGTCAGGCGCGCCGTCGCTGCCGCCACTGGGCGCAGTGGCCGGCTGGAGCATGGTCTTAATCAGCTGGAGCGTGTCGTCGAAACGCTGCCACCGCTGCTCGAACGGCACGCCCGCCACGTCGTAGTCGGCCTTGGAGGAACCCGGGCCGAGACCGGCGATCACCCGGCCATCGGACAGCACGTCCAGTGCCGCCAGCGCCTTGGCCAAGGGCACCGGCCCGCGCAAGGCCGCCAGCGCCACGGTGGTCACCAGCTTCATCCCGCCTGACCGCCCGGCCACCGCGGCCAGCGCCGTCAGCCCGTCCAGCCACGGCCTGGGGAACAGGAAATGATCATTGGCCGAGACCGCCCCGAACCCGCACTCCCGCGCGGCGTCCACCGTCTCGCAGAGCCGGCGGTAGGAGAACCCCTCGCCGCCGAAGTCGATCAACGGCAGATGAACACCGGCATCCATGACAGCCATCCTCCACCCACCCCGCCACACGCCATCCAGCACCCGAGCGCAGACGGTCACGCCGCCCGATCGCGGCACGGCCGCAGAACGCCGAGGACCGGACGACTTGCATGCGGCTATCCCCGTGCCGGCGCGCTGGCAGATTATGTCACGCTCAGGAAACATGCCGATGCGCTCGCCTTGCAGCCGCCGGACGGTACCACGCTCGACTGAGATCGAAGGCCGTGACCGGGCTGCTTGAGAATGCCGCGCACTGCCGCCTATGCGCAGTGCTGTAGGCGTCGCTCAGCTGGACGGATCGGTCACAGATCTGGTCGATTTGATGTGCCGTGATCGGAGTGGAACGCGGTCGTGTGCTACCGGTCGGCAGGTCAGCGGGATCTGTCCTGTCGGGATCACGTCATTTCGGCTTGCAGGATGCTGGCCGCGCTGTGCCGGGTGCCGAGCCAGGCGGGGACGAGGGTGATCGCGGCGACCGCGGCCAGGGTTCCCGCGACCGTGCCGGCCAGCCACCACGTGGGTGGCCACGAGGTGTGCCCGCTGGCCGCGTAGAGCAGCAGGATGCCCAGCGGCACGCCGGCGATGGCGCCGGGTATCGCCGGTATCACCTGCGCCGCTACCAGCCCCGAGCGGACCTGCTGCGGGGTCGCGCCCATCGCGCGAGACAGCGCCGAGGTGTGCCTGGTATCGAGGACCGTCGCCCAGGTGGCGTTCACCGCGTTCAGCGCGGCCAGCGCGAGCAGGACGATCGTGATGACCAGCAGCATCTGCGAGTCGCGGTCCTTGACCGGGTCGTCCAGTGTGGTACCGGCGCCGAATATCCGCTGATCGGTCAGGGCGTGGAAGGCGAGCACCGCGACGATGCCGCTGACCGTGACCGCGACGCTGGCCATGCTGAGCGCGGCCCGGCGCAGCCGGCGGGTGGCCAGCCGCACGCCGAGCAGCAGCGGCACGGGCAGCCGGGCCGACATCGTGATCATCAGCGTGTGGCGGCGCGGGGTGCGGGCGGCGTCGGCCAGCGCGCTGACCGTGCTCCGGCGCGACGCGCGCAGCGCCGGGACAAAGGTCGCAGCCAGGGCGACGATGAGCGCCACGGCCAGCACCTCCGCCGCGATCGGTACGGTCACCGACGGCGCGCCGGCGGAGCCGAGCAGCGCGGCCCCCGGGCTGGTGATCAGCGGAGCGGCCAGCCAGCCGATGGCCAGCCCGGCCGCGGCGGCGAGCAGCGCCAGGGCGACGTTCTCGGCGAGCAGGACGACCGCGACCGTGCCCGGCGTGCAGCCCACCGCCTTGAGCAGGCCAGTCCGCCGGGTGTGCTGGGTCATCCGGCCGCCGGCCAGCACCGCGACGCTCGCGATGGCGAGCAGGCCGGCCAGCCACGCGCCCACGGACAGCACGGCCTGCTGGTCCGCGATCAGCAGGTCGTCGGCGGCGGCGATGTCTGGCCAGCCGGTGAGCTGGACCTGGAGGGACGACCCCTGGCCGGGGAGGCCGCCGGACGACCCCTGGTTCGCGTTGTCATAGGACGTTGCTAGCGCCTCCGCGTGGCCGGGGTCGCTCAGCCGGAGGTTCAGCAGGTACCACGCCGGCCCGCCCCCGTCGTGGCCAGCGCCCGGGTCGCTGGTCTGGTGACCCAGGCCATCCCGAAGTCGCGCGAGGTGACCGGGATGTTCAGGCCGCCGCACAGCATGGCCGCGTGGCACAGGTTCGGGTACGGCGGAGCGGCGGCGGTGACCGCGATACCGACGACGGTGTAGGCCTGGCCGCCGAGCGTGACCTTGCTGCCCACGGTGACGCCGAGTCCCTCGGCGAACGTCCGCTCGAGTACGACGCCGCCGGGGCGCACCCACGTGTCAGCGGTGATCACGGACTGGTCGATGGCGGCCGGGGCCTGATCGCGTCCCTCCGCTTCCACGGCGGCGCGGTGCCCGTTGGCCAGCAGGACGGCCGGCGCCACCAGGTACGGTCCGGTGGAGCCGGTGACCCCCGCGATGTGCGTCAGCGCGCTGACCTTGCTCGCGAGCTGGGCCTGGGTTATCGCGTCCGGGCCGCTAAACAGGTCCGCCACCACGTCCGGCCCGCGTGTCGCGGCCTTGGTCTGCTGGTACGGCTGATTAGTCACCCCGCGCAGGACCAGGCCGAGGCTGAGCACCGCGGTGGCGGCGGTGATCACGAGCAGCAGCAAGATGGCCTGGGCGGGCCGGTAGCGGATGTCTCTGACGGCCAGGCGCCCGATAACCCGTATGCGTCCCATGGCAGCCTCACCTGCTCATTCCCGGCAGCCCGGCGAGCGTGCCGAGATCCGCCCGGGTGCCGCCGGTCAGCCGGGTCTCGTCCACGAACGCGCCGTCGCGCATCGTGATCAGCCGGTCGGCAGTGGCCGCGATGCGCGGGTCGTGGGTGACGATCACCAGCGTCTGGCCGTCCTCGCGCAGCGCGCCGAACAGCCGCAGCACCTCAAGGGTCGCGGCGCTGTCCAGGTTGCCGGTCGGTTCGTCCGCGAGCACCACAAGCGGCTCGTTGCTCAGCGCCCGCGCGATCGCCACTCGCTGCCGCTGCCCGCCGGACAGCGCGGACGGGAGGAACCCGGCGCGGTCGGTGAGCCCGACCCGGCCGAGCAGTTCGAGCGCCCGCTGCCGCGCCGCGCGGGCCGGCCGGCCAGCCAGCAGCGCGGGCAGTTCCACGTTCTCCCGCGCGGTCAGCTCATCGACCAGGTGGAACGCCTGGAACACGAACCCCACCACGGTGCGCCGCAGCCTGGCCAGGCCACGCTCCCCCAGCTGGTCCAGGCGGCTCGCGGCCAGCTCGATCTCGCCGCCGCTGGGCCGCTCCAGGCCGCCGAGCAGGTGCAGCAGCGTCGACTTGCCGCAGCCGCTCGGCCCCATGATCGCGACCGTCTCGCCGTGCGGCACCGACCGGGTGATCGTCACCGCCTGGCCGGCCGGGACGAGCTGCCGGCCCTTCAGCCCGGCGTCGATCCAGTCGATGACGTGGTCCGGCAGCGCGGACAGGTTGGCCACGGTCTCGTTCTTGACCGTGCCGGCCTCGCGGTAGGTCCGGCGCAGGTAGGCCGAGGAATAGTCGTGGCGGCGGCCCTGCTTGTCGACATACCCGGTCTTGCGGACTCTGACTACGTGAACTTTCCCGCTGCTCAGCGACATAACCAGATCATGTCGCTACGACCGTGGGTTATCCGGAGACGATACGCCGGATATTCTGACTACAATCCGTACCCGGATGCGACCGAAACAGCAGTTCAGGGTGCAACACTTACGGAGAGCTACGGCAACTTCGGGTTAAGGCTGGCCTGTCGGGCCATCGGCGTCGTCGACCTGCAGGCATACGGTCTTGGTCTCGGTGTAGAGGCCGAGGACCTCATGGCCCATCTCGCGGCCCCAGCCTGACTGTTTCATGCCGCCGAACGGCATCGCCGCGTCGTAGATGTGGTAGGTGTTCACCCAGACGGTCCCGGCCTGCAAGGCGGCCGCCACCCGGTGGGCGCGGGACACGTCCTTGGTCCAGACCGCCGCCGCCAGGCCGTAGCTGGTGTCGTTGGCGGTTCGCAGGACGTCGCGCTCGTCGTCGAGCGGCGACACGACCACGACGGGCCCGAAGATCTCCTCCCGGACCGCGCGGGCACTGGGCGGGAGGTCAGCCAGGACCGTCGGCCGGAGGAAGTAGCCGTCGCCCGCTTCCCGTTCACCGCCGGTGACGACAGTGCCGCCCTCATCCCTGCCGCTGCCGATGTAGCCAAGCACGCGGTCGAGCTGATCCTGGGAGACCAGCGGCCCCATCTCGGTGTCCTCATCCAGGCCGGGGCCAAGCCGGATCTTCCTCGCCCTGGCCGCGATCCCGTCGACCACCTCGTCGAGCACGGGCCGCTCGACATACAGCCGCGACCCCGCGCAGCAGGCCTGCCCCTGGTTGAAGAAGATGGCATCGCACGCGGCGGGCAGCGCCCTGCGCAGGTCGGCATCGGCGAAGATGATGTTGGGCGACTTGCCGCCGAGTTCCAGCGACACGCGCTTGAGGTTGCCTGCGGCCTGCCCCACTATCAGCCGGCCGACCTCGGTGGACCCGGTGAAGGACACCTTGTCTACCTGCGGGTGAGCGCTCAGGGCGGCCCCCGCGGTCTCGCCGAAGCCAGTGAGGATGTTCACCACGCCGTCGGGGAAGCCGGCCTGCTGGATCAGCCGCCCGAGCAGCAGGGCGGACAGGGGCGTCTGCTCGGCGGGCTTGAGCACCACCGTGCAGCCGACGGCGAGCGCGGGCGCCAGCTTGTAGGCCGCCATCATCAGCGGGTAGTTCCACGGGATGATCTGCGCGACGACGCCGACCGGCTGCCGCAGCGTGTAGACGAAGAAGTTGCTCTCGGGGTCGTACGGGATCTTGACGGAGATCGTGTTGCCCTCGATCTTCGTCGACCAGCCAGCCATGTAGCGGAACAGGTCGACCGACAGCGGCACGTCGGCCGCCCTGGTCGCGGTGATCGGCTTGCCGTTGTCCAGCGAGTCGAGCGCGGCGAACTCCTCGGCATGCTGCTCGATCAGGTCGGCGAGCCGCCAGACCAGCTGGCCGCGCTGCGATGGTCCCATCGTGCGCCAGGGACCGTGGTCGAAGGCGGCGCGCGCAGCCTGTACCGCGCGGTCGGCGTCCGCCGCGCCGGCCGCCGGGACCGCGGCGATGACCCGCCCGGTAGCAGGGTCGAGCACGTCGAAGGTGTCCGCGGACGCCGCGCTTACCCAGTCCCCGCCGACGAGCATCTTCTTGTCACCGTCGAGGAACTCCCTGATACCCGCGGGAAGGGTCAGCAGTGCCATCGCGGCTCCTCGCAGGCTAGACGCCACCGAGCCTCACGCCGTGGCGTGCCCCGGCTTGGCAGCAGGGGTGGTCTCACACTAGACGCGGGAGCCCGGGGACGATATGTAGATCATTGCCCTATGTGGACCAGCCAGCCTGGCAGTGGTCGCCCATCACCTCGGTGTCCTCGCTACGGGTCGGGTCCCGGGCTGGCCGCAGCGCCGGCAGGCCGGCCGCCGAAGTGGGCGACCATGGTCGGCCTGGCGACGACCCAGCCCGCGCTGGCATGCCGGGCTCGGGACGGTTAACCACGGCCCGTTCTGAATAATGTTTTTAAAAAATCTCCCGAACGGCAGTGGTGCGCCGGACCCCTACGTGTGACTGCCCTGCCGGGTTATCCCGAACCGGCGATATCCGGCTTGCACGGGTGCGGCGGCGCGCCGGCATTGTCGCCGCCGCTTTGCATCTGCCGGCGATCGCGCATTCACTCGGGCGTCTCGGCGGGCGTGCTTGACGGCCAGTGGGCGGGCGTCCAGTCTCCGTCCGGGTCTGTGGTCTGCCCCACTTCGATCAGGTAGCCATCGGGATCGCGGATATAGCAGCGGATCTCGTACTGGTGCTGTTTCGGCGGCGTCAGGAATCGAGCACCCCGGGCGCTCCATTCGGCGTACACGGCCCGGATGTCCCTGACCCGGATATTGAGGAAGCTGCTGACCCGGTCGGGATCGCGTGGCGTCTCCAGGATGACCGTCGGCTTGTCGTCGGTCGGGCCCCCGCCGGCATTGATGATGATCCAGGTGTTGGCTAGCGCGACATAGGTCAGCCCGCCGGGACCCGAGAAGGCCACCCTGCCGCCGAGCACTTCGGTGTAGAAGCGCCGGGACCGCTCGACATCGTCCGAGACGATGAAGTGGGCGAGCACGATTCCCTCTGGGGGCGGTGGGAGCTCGGTCATATGGAACCTCCGCTGGCTGGATCTCGCAGTCCGTTTACCACGGACCTGCAGCCATTGTTGCTCGTCCGGCGCATGATCACCCCCGGGTAAGTCCCTGGCGCAGCGGGCGAGCTAGTAGCCGCTAGGCGCTGCGCTCCAGCGCGGGCAGTGACACTGTGGCCGTGGTGCCGGGACCATGGCCGCTCTGCAGGGTCAGCCGGCCGCCCATCGCCTCGATGAGGCCGCGGGCGAGCGGGAGGCCGAGTCCCGCTCCTTGCTCCGGGCCTGCTTCGGCCCCGAGGCGGTCGAAGGGGACGAACAGCCGGTCCAGCAGGTCGGCCCGGATCCCGGGCCCGGTGTCGGTGATGCGAATTGTCCGGGTCTCACCGCCAGAACTGACGCTGACCTGGACCTGCCCGGCTGGACGGTTGTAGCGGATGGCGTTGGTGATCAGGTTGATCAGCACCTGCCGCAGCCTGCGCTGGTCGGCTCGGACCCAGCCGCCGGCGTCCGGCCTGCGCAGCGTGATCTCACGTTCGGCGGCTAGCGGGCTGAGCAGGTCAAGTGCGTCGTCGATGGCGGCGGCCAGGTCAACGTCGGTGATGTGCACGGTGAGCGCGCCTGCCTCGATCTTGGCTATGTCGAGCACGTCATCCACCAGCGACGTGATGTGGGCGGTCGCACTCTGGATGTGCGCCAGGGCCGCGGCGCGGCGCTCCGACGGCAGGTCGAGCGTGCCGAGCAACTCGGCGAAACCGGCGACGGCCTGCAGGGGCGTGCGCAGCTCGTGACTGAGCGAGGTAAGGAAGGCGGACTTTGCCCTGCTGGTGGCCTCGGCGACGGCGCGAGCCACCTCGGCCTCGCGGCGGGCCCGGCGCTCACGCTCGGCGGCGTGCCGCTGGGTGGTGTCCTGCAGGTTGAGGCTGAGGTGGACAGGCGCGCCCTCGGCGCCGCGGACCGCCGAGGCGGCCAGGGCCACCTGCAGGACCTTGCCGTCCGAGCAGAGCGCCCGGGACTCGAAGTGCGCGCTCTCCCGGCGGCCCGCGGCGACCTCGGCCAGGAGTTGCGCCGGATGGCAGCCGGACGGGGCTGAGGTGAGTACCTGGCTCATCGCCATCGTCAGCAGTTCGGTCTCCGAGCGGCGGAGCATGTCGCACAGGGCCCGGTTCACCTTGACGAAACGGCCCTTCAGGTCGGTCAGGGCCATGCCGGCGGCGCTGTCTTCGAAGGCGTGGCGGAACCGCTCCTCGCTCTCGGCGAGCGCGCCGAACAAGGCGGCGTGGTCGATGGCCACCGAGGCCAGGTGGGTAAAGCGCTCCACAAGACGGCGCTCGCGCGGGCTGGGCTGGTGGACGCGGTCGTGGTACACCGCGAAGGTGCCGGTGGTCCGGGTCCGGCCGCGGATGGGGGTGGACCAGCACGACCGCAGGCCGTGGGGCATCGCGATATCGCGGTAGCCCTGCCACCGCGGGTCGGTGGTGATGTCGTCGGACACCACGGGGATGCCCAGGTAGGCGGCGGAGCCGCAGGAACCCGCCTGCGGGCCGATGCTCATGCCGTCGATCGCGCCCGCGTAGCTGGCGGGCAGCGTCGGCGCCGCGCCGTGGTGCAGCGTCGCGGTCACCGGGTCGAGCAGCAGGATCGAGCACCGCGCCCCGTCGATCAGCTCTTCCAGGGCAAGCACCACGCTGGTCAGCACGACGTCGAGCGACGCGCCCGACGCGAGCAGCTCGAGCACCCGGGTCTGCCAGCCGAGCAGCCGGAGGCTGTCGGTGTGGTCCAGCCCGTCGGCAGCCGGCTCCTGGGTGCGCCGGGCTCCGCTCATGTCAGGGCTCCAGCCGGTAGCCGACGCCGCGGACCGTGTGCAGCCAGCGCGGGTGCGCGGGGTCGTCCTCCACCTTGCCGCGCAGCCGGTGAATGTGCTCGGTCACCGTCGCCTCGCTCTGCCACGACGCTTCGCTCGCCCACACCGAGCGCAGCAACTGGGGCCGGGTGAAGACCTGGCGCGGGTTGCGTGCCAGGAAGGCCAGCAGGTCGAACTCCCTGGCGGTGAGGTCGACCTCGCGGCCGCCGACGAAGACCTCACGGGTGACGGCGTCGACCCTGAGCCCGGCGGCGGACGAGGTAGAGCCGAGGGGGCGGGCCCGGCGCAGCACCGAGCGGACGCGGGCGGCCAGTTCACCCGGTGAGAAGGGCTTGACCAGGTAATCGTCGGCGCCGAGGTCCAATCCCACGATCCTGTCGGTCTCTCCCGTGCGGCCGGACAGGATGATCACCGGCAGCGGAGCAGCGCAACCGGCCTCCTCGCGCTCACGCACCCGGCGCAGCACGTCGAGCCCGGCCACCCCGGGCAGGGACAGGTCGAGGACCACCAGGTCGGGGTGGTCCCGCTCGATGCGCGCCAGGGCGTCGGTGCCGTCGGCCGTGCACCTGACGGTGAACCCCTCCGATTCGAGCTGCCAGGACAGCAGCGTGCGGACCCGCTCATCGTCGTCCACCACGAGGACATGCGGGTGCGAGATGCCGCTCATGCCACGTCGCTCATGCCGATCGCTTCCCATCCGCGCTATCACCGATCGTCCCCGCCCGGCCGGCCGGCGGCAAGCATGAAATGATGTCGAAGGTCGAGGCCGGCTAACTCCACAGCGCACTGCCACGAGGGAGGGTCCTGATGCCCAAGGGATACGTGATCTTCACCGAGGACATCCACGACGAGGCGCAGCTCAACGCCTACGCGCAACGGGCCATTCCGACGATCCTGCAGGCAGGCGGCAAAATCGTGGTGGTGGACGATGCCCCCGAGCCGATCGAGGGATCCTGGCACGGTAGGCGGACCGTCCTTCTGGAGTTCGAATCCGTGCAGGCCGCACGGGACTGGTACAGGTCGGCTGAGTATCAAGGGGTCGCGGGCCTGCGGCACGCCGCCGCGGACAGCAATGCGGTGATCGTCGCGGGGTTCGAGCCGCCGTCCGGCTGACCCGCGAGATCGGGCCGGTGGCCGGCGGCACACGCAGCCTCAGCGCGCCGGCGGTTACCGGGGCAGCAGGGTCCTGACCTCCTCCGGGTCTGGCCCGCCTGGTCCGATGACCACGACGGCGTCGTCGAAGCCGGCCTGCGCGTAGCGGCGGAGTACCACGCCGGCGGGTTCGAGGTCGTCCCTGCTGTCCAGCGGGATGGCGCACACGATCGCCCGCAGGCCGCCCGCGGCCCGGTAGCGCTCGTGGGCGGCGATGATCTGGTCCGGCGTCCTGCGGTACCCGGAGGCCAGCCAGCCGTCGAAGTCCCGTGCCGCCCGCTCGACGTTGGCGCCCCACGAGCCGAGCAGGAGCGCCGGCCCGCCGCCGGCCACGGCCGGGGCGAGGTCGGCGTGTTCGTCCCGCCCGTGCGCGAGCAGCACCCGGAGCCGGGCGATGTCGCGGTGGAAGGTCGCGAAGCGAGCGGTGTAGTCCCGGTCCAGCGTGGCGAAGTCGGCCTGCGTCGATCCGGGGCTGACCCCGAGGGTCAGCCGGCCGCCGCACACCGACATCAGGGAGAGCACGCGATGCGCGAGGTCGGCCGGGTGGTAGAGCGGGACCTGCACGGTGGCCGTTCCCAGCTCGACGTCCCGCGTCGCCGTGGCCGCCGCCGCGAGCGTCACGAACGGGTCCAGAACCAGCGGCCCGCGCCCGATGATGTGGGGCGTCCACAGGCTCTCGAAGCCCGCCGTCACCAGGCGGTCAGCCCACCGGGCGACCGCATAGGGGGGCGCATCGGACAGGTGGACGAGCGTCGCACCCAGGCGCATGAGTTCTCCTCGGCTGTTGTCCTCCGCTGTTGTCCTCGGCTGGGATCAGGCCGGCGAGCTGAACCGGTCCGCCCCGAACCGCTCGTACCATCGCAGCGCGTCGGGGTCGTCGATGGACGCGATGTTGGCCGCCTTCTCCAGCGGCGTGCCGCGCAGCAGCTTCTTGACCGGGACCTCGAGCTTCTTGCCGCTCAGCGTGTGCGGCACCGCGGGCGCCTCGACGATCTCGTCCGGGACGTGCCTGGGGGTCAGCCGGGTGCGCAAGGTGGTGACGATCTCCCGCTTCAGCTCGTCATCCAGCGCGTGCCCGGGAGCCGGGACGACGAACAGGCCCAGCCAGTAGCCGTCGTCGGGCAGGTCCACGCCGATCACCAGCGTCTCGGAGATCTCCGGGATGGTCTCGAGCACGTCGTAGAAGTCGCTGCTGCCCAGGCGCACGCCCTGCCGGTTGAGCGTCGAGTCGCTGCGACCGTGCATGGAGACGCTGCCGTCGGAGTGCATCGTCACCCAGTCCCCGTGGCGCCACACGCCGGGCCAGGTGTCGAAGTAGGACTCGGCGTAGCGCACTCCGTCCGGGTCGTTCCACAGGAATACCGGCATCGAGGGCATGGGCTGGGTGACGACGAGGTCCCCCACCGTGTCGACCACCGGGACGCCGTCCTCGTCCCACGCCGCGCAGTCCACGCCCGCGAGCCGGCCGCCGATCCGCCCCGCTCGCACCGGGGCGTACTCGTTGGAGCCGACGAACGAGCCGCTGATGTCCGTCCCGCCGCTGGTCGAGTCGATCCGCAGGTCCGCGCCGACGTGCTCGGTGACCCAGCGGTAGCCGTCGGTCGGCAGCGCCGACCCGCTGACCATGAGATGCCGCAGCCGGCTCAGGTCATGCTCGCGCCGGGGCGAGACGCCGGCGTTCGCCGAAGCGGTCACGACGGCGGCGCCCATCAGCATGACGTCCGCCCCGGTGCGCGCCGCGACCTCCCAGACCGCGCCCGCCGGGTGCCCCGGGCTTCCCTCGTACAGCACGATGCTCGCACCCTGGGTGAGCGCGCCAAGCTGCATGTTCCACAACGCCCAGCCGGTGGACGAATAGGTGAACATGCGCTCCCCGGCGCGCAGCCCGCAGTACAGCCCGGACCATTTCGTGCCCTCCAGGGTGATCCCGCCCTGGCTGTGGACCAGGCCCTTGGGCAGCCCGGTGGTGCCGGAGCTGAACAGCACCCACAGCGGGTGAGAGAACTCGACCTGGTCGAAGACGAGCGGCTCGCCGCGGGCCAGCCCGGTGCGGGCTAGCACCGCGTCCCACGCGGTCGAGCCCTGGGGAGCCGGGCGGTCGGCGAAGGCGTAGGGGACATGGACGAACCGTTGCAGCGTCGGGAGCCTGTCGCGCAGCTGCGCGACGACGTCGCCGCGGTCGATCACGTTGCCGTTCCAGTGGTACCCGTCCGCGGCGATCAGCACGCTCGGCTCGAGCTGCGCCAGACGCCCGATGGTGCCGTCCGCGCCGAAGTCCGGGGAGCAGCACGCCCACACCGCCCCTACGGCCGCGGCGGCGAGGCAGCCGATCACCGCGTGCTCGGTGTTCGGCAGGTACGCGGCGACCCGGTCGCCCGGGCGCAGGCCGGCCGAGCGCAGCCAGGCGGCAGCCGACGCCACCGACCGGCGCAGGGCCGCGCGGGTGATCTCG
>JASHTQ010000218.1 GCA_030040475.1 Streptosporangiaceae bacterium | reverse complement strand
GGGGCGGGGGACGCCAGGGCGGGGCGAGGACCTTGAGCGCGGCGGCGGCGCGGAGCGCGGCCCAGGCGGCGGGGGCGCGGGTGGCGAGCGTGCGGAGGGCCTTGGCGCGGGTGGCGAGGGTAGGGACGGGCTTGGCGCGGGTGGTCCGGGTGGTCCGGGCGCGGGTGGCGCGCGCGGGATGGGTGGTGGCGGCCGGGCTGAGCGTTTGCCTGACCAGGCGGAGGGCTTCGGTGAGGTCGCCGTCCAGGTCGAGGTCGCCGCTGACGTAGGCGCGGGCCAGGCCGAGCTCGCCCGGGCGCCACAGGATGCGGCGCAGGGCCTGCGGGGAGCGGACGACAACGACCGGGCGGTTCCGCGGCCCGGCTTCGCTGCCGTCCCACAGCCGCAGCCGCACCGGCAGTTCGGCACCCGCGTGGGCGTTGACCAGGGCCGCGATCGTCGCGGCGGCGCCGGGGGCGGCGCCGGGGGCGGCGTCCTCGGGCGGCGGCGTCATATCCGGGCCAGGGTGAGCTGGCTGACGTCGAGGTAGCCGGAGCGGAAGCCGGCCTCCGAGTAGCACAGGTAGAAGGTCCACATGCGGTCGAACACCTCGTCGAAGCCGAGCGCGGCGACCTCGGCCCTGCGGGCATGGAAGCGTTCCCGCCAGATCCTGAGCGTCTCCGCGTAGTGCGGGCCGAAGTCGTCGCGGTCGATCACCCGGAGCCTGGTGGAGCTGGCCAGGCTGTCCTGGACGGCGGTGATCGAGGGAAGCTGGCCGCCGGGGAAGATGTACTTGCCGATCCAGGTGTAGGTGTTCCTGGTGGCCAGCATCCGGTCGTGCGGCATCGTGATCGCCTGCAGGCCGACACGGCCGCCGGGCGCCAGGTGCCGGTCGAGCGCGGCGAAGTAGCCGTCCCAGTAGCGGTCGCCGACCGCCTCGATCATCTCGCACGAGCAGACGGCGTCGAAGGTGCCCTCGATGTCGCGGTAGTCGCGCAGTTGCACGCTCACCTGGCGGTCTAGTCCTTCCTCGGCGACCCGCTTGTGGGCGAGCGCTTGCTGCTCCCGCGAGATCGTCACGGTGACCACGGTGGCGCCGCGTCTGGCGGCCCGCAGCGCCAGCTCGCCCCAGCCGGTGCCGATCTCGAGCAGTCTGGTGCGCGGCCCGACGCCCGCCCGGTCGAGCAGGCGGTCGATCTTGCGCCGCTGGGCGTCGGCCAGCAAGTGGTCGGCGGCGACCGGGGTGCCCTCGGCTGTCGTGGCGAAAAGCGCCGCGGAATAGGTCATGGTCTCGTCGAGGAAGAGCGCGAACAGCTCGTTGGACAGGTCATAGTGGTGGCCGACGTTGCGGCGGGCGCCTTCCCTCGTCTGCAGGTCGGCGGGCGGCGGGCGGCGCACGGCCATCGTGCGCATCCGCTGCAGCCAGGGCGGGACGAGGTCGGTGACGTGGCTGGCGAAGACGGTGAGCAGTCCGGTCAGGTCCGCGCAGTCCCAGTCGCCGGCCAGGTAGGACTCGCCGAAGCCGATCAGGCCGGAGGCGCCGAACCGGCGGAAGAACGCCCGGGGCCGGTGCAGGATCATGACCGGGGCTCCGGCGGCTCCGGCGCCTCGCAGGCGGCCGTCGGGGAAGCGCACGAGCAGCGGCAGGCAGGTCGCCGCCCTGGTGAACAGGGCGCGGGCCACGGCGGCGCGGGCCGGGGAGCCGGCCGCCGCGGCGACGTCGGGCCACCGCTCGGCGTCGATGCCGCGCTGGCCCGGCTGGGTGCTGATGCCGGTCACTGGACGTCCTCCTGGGGTGGATGCGGCGGCCGCGGGATGACGGGAAGCCCGCGCAGGTAGAGCCTGATTCCCTGGCAGCGGATCAGCGCGGACACGGCCGCGGTGGACCAGGGGTGGCGGGCGGTGGCGGCGAGCAGCGCCCGGGCGGTGGCCGGCCTGCCGGTGCCGTGCACGCTGGCCACGAGCGAGTGCCCGTCCGGGCGGCGGAGCGTGACGCTCAGCGCGAGGCGCGAGGCCTGGGTGCCCGGCGGATGCTTGCCCGGCGGGCGGGGCTCTGGCAGGCGGGGCTCTGGCAGGCTCATCAGGTAGCCGCCGTCGACGGGGTTGAACGGCGAGACGTAGAACTGTTTCGGCACCTGAGCCCGGCCGTGTTCGTCGGTGCGCAGCAGGTAGGCGTGGCGCTGCCGGTAGGTGTTGTGCACCTCGGCCACCACGCAGGCGAGCGTGCCGTCCGGGCGGTGGCACCAGTAGACGGTCAGCGGGTTGAACACGTAGCCGAGCACCCGCGCGTGCGCGAGCATCGTCACCCTGCCGCCGTCCAGGCTGACGCCGCGCGCCTGCAGGAACCGGTCGAGGTTCTCCCTGATCGGGCGCTGCGGGTCGCCGAGGTGGTCGCGGGACCTGAAACCCGCGAGCAGGCCCAGGCCAGGCCCGAGTCTGGGCAGGTGGTCGAGGTCGACCAGCCACTGGTAGGTGCGGTAGGTGAACGCGTTCCGCAGCGGCGCGGTCCGCACGTGGGTGATCCGGCACTCGTACAGCACCGCTCCCCGGGCCAGCGGGCGCCGGCCGGCCCTCACCAGGTCCCCCCGAGCGCGCGGGCCGCCTGGGCGCCGGACCGGCAGCCGTCCTCGTGAAAACCCCACCCGTGGTAGGCGCCGGCGAACGCGCTGACCGGCGTGTTCAGCGCGGGCAGGCGGCGCTGCGCGGCGACCGCGGCCGGCGTGTAGGCGGGATGCGCGTAGTCCATCCGGGCGATCACGCGGCGCTGGTCCACGGCGTCCTCGCCGTTCAGGGTCACGATGTAGTCGCGGTCGGGCGGCAGGCCCTGCAGGCGGTTCATGTGGTAGCTGATCCGCGGGCCCTGGCGGTGGCGCGTGCTCGCCGCCTGGCAGTGGCCGAGCTCGTAGTTCCACGAGGCCCTGATCCCGCGGCGGCGCGGCAGGAGGCCGGTGTCGGTGTGCAGCAGGGCCGGGTTCTGGGTGTAGGTGAACGCGCCGAGCACGTCCCGCTCGGCGCGGGTGGGCCGGTCAAGCAGCCGCAGCGCCTGGTCGGGATGGGTGGCGATGACGACGGCGTCGAAGTCGGTTAGCTGGCCCGCGGCATCCCGTATCTCCGCGCCGTCCGGGTAGCGGCGCACCGCGCGGGCCGGTACGCCGAGCCGGACGCAGGCGAGGTGCCGCGCGGCCCGCTCGACGTAGCACCTGGAACCGCCGGCTACCGTGCGCCACTGCGGTGAGCCGGACACCGACAGCATCCCGTGGTTGGCCAGGAAGGCGAACAGGTAGCAGGCGGGATACTCAAGCGCCGTCCCGGCCGGGCACGACCACACCGCCGCGACCAGCGGCAGCGCGAAATGGGCCTGGAAGTAGCCGGAATAGCCGCCGCGGCGGAGAAACCCGCCGAAGGTCAGGTCCCCGGGCGCGCCGTCGGCAAGCAGCCGCCGGGCGGCGCGGTGGAACCGCGGGATTTCGGCGAGCATCCGCAGGAACGCCCCGCCGCCCCGGCTCAGGCCCGGGACGAGGCCGCCCAGGCCCCGCTTGCCCGCGTAGTGCAGGCCGCAGCCGCGGCAGCGGACCGACATGCTCATCTCGGACGGCCTGGTGGTCACCCCCAGCTCGGCGAACAGCCGGGTGAGCAGCGGATAGGTGCGCTCGTTGTAGACGATGAACCCGGTGTCGACGGGGACCTGCCCGACCAGGCGGGTGTCGGCGTGGCCGCCCAGCCGGCTGTCGGCCTCGAACAGCGTCACGTGAGCCGATCGCGACAGGATGTATCCGGCGGTCAGGCCGCTGACGCCGCCGCCGATGACGGCGATCCGCCGCCTGGTCACGTCGGCGGCCTCATGCGGGCCTGGCCGACGCGCTCGCGGCGGGAGCCGGGGCGGCTTGCTCGTGGCCGAGCACGTGCCGGAGGGCGGCCTCGAGCCCGGGGTGGCGGAACCGGTGCCCGGCGTCGACCAGCCGTTGCGGCCGGACGCGCTGGCTCGCCCCGGCGAGCTCACCGGCCCCTTCCGCGCCGAGCAGCAGCCGTGGCCCGAACGCGGGAACGGGCAGCAGCGCCGGGCGGCGCAGCACGGCCGCCAGCGCGCGGGTGTAGGCGGCGTTGCGAACCGGCTCCGGGGCAACGGCGTTGACCGGCCCGGACAGGGCCGGGTCCGTTACCGCCCGGAGGTAGACGTCCAGCAGGTCATCCAGGCCGATCCAGGAGAGCCACTGGCTGCCATCGCCAAGCCGCCCGCCGAGGCCCGCCGCGAACAACGGGTACAGGTAGCGGAGCATGCCGCCGCGCGGGGTCTGCACGATGCCGGTACGGACCTGCACGGTCCTGATGCCTGCCGCGGCGGCCGGGGCGGCGGCCTGCTCCCAGCCGGCCACCACGTCGGCGAGGAACCCCTCACCCCTGTGGCCGTCCTCGGTCAGCACCTCGTCCTTCCGATCCGGGCCGTAGATCCCGATCGCCGACGCGGTCACGAACGCGCGCAGGTTGCTGATGCGGCCCGAGGCCGCGGCGAGTTCGGCCAGGCGGCGGGTGGGGGTGATCCGGCTGTCGCGGATCTCCCGCTTGTGCGCGGCGGTGAAGCGCCCGGCGAGCGAGGCGCCGGCCAGGTGGATCACCGCGTCGATCCCGTTCAGGAGGTCGGGATCCGGATCCGCCGGCTGCCAGCGGCGCTCCTGCGGGCCCCGGGCCGGCCGCCGTACCAGCCGTATCACCCGGTGGCCGCCGGTGGTCAGCAGCGCGGTCAGCGCGGTACCGATCAAGCCGCCGGAGCCGGTGACCGCTACCGTTAGCAGATCCGGGCAAACCGCGCGGGCCCTGGCGTGGGCCTCCAGGTCACCGGCAAGCTGCCGGTGCCGGTAGGCGAACGCGGGCTTGAGCACGCGCACGGGCAGCGGCGTGTCGACCAGGTCGGTGACCACGGTGTGCTGCTCGCCCGCCGGGGCGAACTCGTGGACGTGCCGCCACGACAGCGGGAGGGACTCCAGTGCGTCGGCGAACCGGCTCGGCGGATCGTAGCTGTCCGGCTGGTGCGCGGCTACCCATCGCAGCCCGCCGGGCAGGGCAAGCACCGCCCGGCCGTCCCGGACCGACGCGGCCTCGCGTACCACCTTTATGGGCAGCCACGGCGGCGTCAGCCTCGCGATGGCCCCGGGGCGGGTGTGCCAGGTGAACACCTCGTCCGGCCCGGCGGCTATCACGCTGGAGTACCTGAGTCCCATGTCTGCGGCCTTCCTCCGTGGCGGGTCGTGATCACCTGGTCGTTGTCCGGCGCAGTAAAACAATACTAAATTACACTAAACGAGCCAGCTCAAACCACCTGGGAGGCGGTCATGCAGTTGCGGGAGGCCGCCGACACTCTCGGGGTGCACTACCAGACCGCCTACGGATGGGTCCGCCACGGAGTGCTCCCCGCGGTCAAGACCGCGGGCGGGTACGAGGTCAGCGAGGGCGACGCCCGGGCGCTGGCGGAGCGCCGGGCCGCCGGCACGGCGCCGCGGCCCGAGGTCCGGGTTCGCGACTGGGCGGCGCAGGCCGACCGGCTGTACGCGGCGATCGTGACGGGGAACGAGACCGGCGCACGGCACGACCTTGACCGGCTCGCCGACGGCGTGCCTGTGACCGATCTGTGCGAACTGATCATCGCGCCGGCGTTGCGCCGGATCGGCGAGGAGTGGGCCGCGGGCGAGCTGACGATCGCGGTCGAGCACCGGGCCACCGCCATCTGCGAGCAGCTCATCGCCGCCCGCGCGCGCCAGCCGCAAGGCCGCCCGCGGGGCGTCGCGGTGACCGCCACCCCGGCCGGCGAACGGCACGCGCTGCCCGCGCTGATGGCGGCGGCGAGCCTGCGCGAGGACCACTGGCTGGTGCACCACCTGGCAGCGGACCTGCCCACCGAGGAGGTGACCGGCCTGGCCCTCGGCGTCGGGGCCGGCCTGGTCGTGCTGTCGTGCGCCACCACGCAGGCGGCGCGGCTGGCCGTGCGGGCGGCGCGGGAGATCGGCCGGGCCGCCCCGCCGCTGCGGGTCCTGGTCGGCCGGCCCGGTGACAGCCTCCGCCAGCTGCAGCACCTGGCGCGGGCCGGGGTACCCGCCCTTCCGCCGTCAGCGTTACGGCTCGGCTGGGCTCAGCTCAGGCTGAGGCGGTCGGCCAGGGCCGAGAGCTGGTCGCGCTGCTCGCTGACGTCGGCCGAGGCGGGCGAGACGACCAGGCGGGTCGTGCCGCGCGCGGCGTGCGCCTCGACGTCGTCGGCGGACATGTCGATCGATCCCCAGCGGGTGTACTCGAGCGCGTCCGGGTCCCGGCCGGCGTCGGTGGCGGTCTTGCGGACGAGCTCCCACTGGAGGGCGCGCTCCTGCTCGGCGAGCCGGCCGCCGGGGAAGTAGCCGTCGCCGCGCAGGCCCGCGCGCCGTGCCGCGGCCCGGCTTGAGCCGCCGACGTGGATCGGGAGGGTGCGGGCGGCGTGCGGCTTGGGGAAGCTGCAGGCGTTCGCGAGCTGGAAGAACTCGCCGCTGAAGGTCACGCCGGTTTCGTCGCCTGCCCAGAGCAGGCGGAGCACGTCGATCGCCTCGTCGGCGCGCCGGCCTCGGGTGGCGAAGTCCACGCCGGTCGCCGCGGCCTCCCCCGGCAGCGCGCCGACGCCGATGCCGAACAGCCGCATCCGGCCCCTGGACAGCGCGTCGATCGTGGCCAGCCGCTTGGCGAGCACGACCGGATGGTGGTAGGGCAGCAGCAGGACGCCGGTGCCGAGCAGGATGCGTTCGGTGGCAGCCGAGACGAAGCTCAGGCACTCGAGCGGGTCGGCAATCACCAGGCCGGGCGGGAACGTGACCGTGCCTGCCGAGGCTCCGGGGTACAGCACGATGTGCTCGGGCAGGTAGAAGGACTCGAACCCGCACTCTTCCGCGTGCCGCGCGACCGCGATCATGTTGTCGGGGTCGACCCCGCTGTACGCCGTGTGATAGATGACGCCGAACTTCAACCGGACCTCCCGCCGGGCGACATGGCTGTGACAGCGTGATGGCTGTCTCAGGTAGGTTGTCACAACCATGGGCAGCCGTTTTATTTCCGCAGTGGCATGGTACGGGCCGAAGGCGGCGGCGGTGGGCAATCTGCTCGCCGGGGTGCAGGAGATCGTCGCCGGGTGCGTCGGGGGGCGTTTCCGGCCTTACTCGCTGCAGCAGATGCACGCGACGCTGGTCGCGCTGAACGGGGTCAGGGACCCGGCGACGGGGACGATCGTGAACGAATACTTCCTTGACCACGACGGCGTCGCGGTCGAGATGGACCTGCCGATGGTGATGCGCATCCTGGCCGCGCATTTCGCCGAGCCGCTCGCGGTGCGCTTCGGCGGCTGGGGGGCAGGTGAGCCGGTGCCGTTCCGCAGTCGGGGCGAGCATCTGTACGAGCGGGGCTTCTGTGTGCAGGGCAACGCGTTTGTGCTGATGGGGTGGCCGGTCGCGGCGCTGGCCGGGGACGGCAGGCCGGTGGACCGGCTGCGGCGGGACATGAACGCCGCGGGTGTGCTGCACAAGTACCACCGGGGCGGCGCGGACGTAGACGACGACCTCTACCTCGTGGTCGGGCACCACGACGGCGGCCCGGCCGAGGCCGTTGAGCGGGCTGCCGCGGCGGTCAGGGACAGGCTGGCGGCCAGTCCGGTGCAACTGTCAATCGGGCTCGCGGACGTCTCGGTCGTCGCGGCCGACTCGCATACGTTGGCGCCGCCGCTGCTCACCGGCGGTATTCCGGTTGACGCGGCGGCGTTGCTGGCGCTGATGGAGTAGGTGGCCGGTGCGGCAGGTCCCTGGCGGTGCGGATGCCGCGGCTGAGCAGGAACAGGCCGGAGGCGGCGAAGACGGCCAGCAGGACCCATAGGCCGTTCCTTATCCCGACGCCCGTGCCGAGGGCGCCGGCGGTCAGGGCGCCCAGCGGGATCGCGCCGAACGTGAGGAAGCGCATGCTGGCGGTCACCCGGCCGAGCATCGCGGGCGGGCAGTACTCCTGGCGGAAGCTGCCGAGGATCACGTTGCCGACGACGATGCCCCCCGCCACCAGCGCGGAGCCCGCCACGTAACAGGCGATCCGCGGTCCCTTCGCCGTGAGCGGGATCAGCAGGGCGGACAGCCCACAGCACAAGGTGGTGAGCAGCAGGGCGCGGGCGGTGCCGAGCACCCTGGCCAGCCTGCGGGCGACGAGCGCGCCGAGCAGGCCGCCGAGTCCGCTGGTCGCGGTCAGCACGCCGACGGCCGCGGAACTGAGACCGACCACCCGGACCAGGAAGACGACAACCAGCGCCAGGTTGCCGGCGTATGCGAGGTTGGAAACCGCCGCGTAGATGGTGAAAAAGCGCAGGTAGGGATCGCGGGCAACGAAGCGGATGCCCTCCCAGGTCTGCTCGTGCAGGCGATCGCGCCGCCGGGGCTCGGCGGGCGGGTCCGGCGCGGCGGGCGGAGCGGGGCGGATGCGGAGCAGGCAGGCGGCGGAGACCAGGAAGCTGGCGGAGTTGAACAGCACGGCGGGGGCGGCGCCGATCGCCTCGGCGGCGAGGCCGGCCAGGCCGCGGCCGCCGATGGAGGCCACCTGCGCGCCGCCCTGCAGCTTGGCGTTGCCCTCCACCAGTTCGGCCGGGGTGACCAGCGACGGCAGGTAGACCTGATAGGCGGTGGCGAAGAAGACGTTAGCCGCGCCGGCCAGCAGCGCCACGGCGATGACCTGGGCGGTATCCAGGACGCCGAGCCAGGCGGCGACCGGCAGGCTCGCGTACAGCAGCGCGGAGATCAGGTCGCAGGCGATCATCAGCGGCCTGGTGGCCAGCCGGTCCACCCAGGCACCGACCGGCAGGCCGATCACCAGCCAGGGCAGGTAGGCCGCCGCGGTCAGCGCCGAGACGGCGAACGTGCTCGCCCGCAGCACCGTCACCGCAAGCAGCGGGACGCCGATCGCCGCCATCGAGCTGCCGGCCCCGCTGATCGTCTCGCCGATCCACAGCAGCCGGAAGTTCCGGTGCCAGAGCAGGCCGCCGACGCTGCGGCGCGCCCGGCTAGTCGTCATGGGTCCGGGTGCTCGCGGTGGCGGTGTTCGGCCTGATGGCGGCACGTGCCGCGGGTCCTGGCCTCCGCCACGGTGCCGCCCAGCATCTCCTCGGCCACGGCCGACCACAGCGTTTCGCGGGCGGCGTCCAGGATCCTTGGGTCCGGCGGGTCGACCCGCCCGATGGCGGCAAGTGGGTCGAGGTCCGGTGCCGGGTGCTCCTCCGGCGCCGGGTGGTCGGCTGATGTCATGTGTCCTCCTCGGCGTGGCCGGCGCGGGCCAGGACCGGGCGCAGCGCGGCGCGGGCCCGGTGCAGGCGGCTGCGCGCGGTGCCCTGCGGGATGCCCAGCGCCTCGGCCGCCTCCGCCGGGGTCAGCTGCTCCCACGCGACCAGCAGCAGGACGTCGCGCTCGTCGGGCGGCAGGGCGCGGAGCGCCGGCAGCAGGGCGCCGGCCCGCGCGGTGGAGTCCAGGCGGTCCACCACGTCATCCCACGGGTCCCAGGAGCCCGCCACCGCCTGGTACGCGTCGTCCCGGTCTGTCCGCCAGTGGAGCCGCAGCACGTTCCTGGCGATCCCGTACAGCCACGGCCGCGCATCCGGCCGGCCGGGGTCGTAGCCGCCCCGGCCGGCGAACGCCCGCAGCCACACCTCGGCGAGCAGGTCGTCGGCGACCTGGCGGCCTGCCCGGCGGGCGAGGAAGCCGTGCACGGCGACCTCGTGACGCCGCACGACCTCGGTAAACGCGTCCGGACGGCCGTAGACGGACCGATCGATCAGCGCGCCGTCGGTGTCCACCTCACCCCTGCCCTGGCTCGTCGCGTTCTCCTAATCAGGTATTGCCGGGAGACGTTCCGAGCGTTCGGGGGTGCGACGGGCGGCGGGGTTCAGTACCGGCCGTACTGCTGATTCCAGAGGTAGTCGGCTTGCTGCTGCGCCTGGAGCCTGGCGTGGTGGCGGTCCAGGTGGCCGTAGCGTCCGCTGTCGAAGTGCTTGTCGACCTCGGCCGCGGCGAAGCCGGCCAGCAGTTCCTTGCCGAGCGAGTGGTGCTCGACGATGCCCTCCCGCTCGCGGTGGTGCTCGTACATACGCACGGCCTCGAAGCCGACCGCGCCGGCCAGCAGTTCGTGCGTGACGTCGCCGTGCCGCAGGCCGCCGCCGTAGACCTGGTCGTAGGCGCCCTGGGCGCCGAGCCTGTCGAAGAATCCCATGTGCCGAACCTAGCCGACCTGGAACTGCGGCGGTTATCGCTGCGCGTGCTTGCGCTGGGCGTAGACCACGTTGATGACGCCGACCACGACCCAGATCAGGGCCATGAGCATGATGGCGGCCACGCCCGGGGACCCCTTCAGGACGATCGCGGTCACCAGCAGGGCGACCAGCATGGAGCCGATGGCCAGCATGACGGACTGCCGGGCGGCTTGGTCGGCGCGATCGGCCCGCGCCGCGCGGCGTTCGGCGCGGATCATGCGCTTGGCCCGGCGGCGCTGGTGCCTGCACCCCGCGTACCTGTCCAGCTGGGTCAGGATGCGGCCGTCCACCTCGGCCGTGACCCGGTTGTCTATCTGGGCCGCGATCCGCTTGTCGATCTCTGCGCCGATGCGTTCCACCAGGCCCTCGGCCAGCGCCTGGTCATAGCCGGGGCCAAGGTCTTGCAGGGCGGCCGCCGAGGCGGCGATCTCAGCTTCGTGCTCTGTGGCGGCCATCATGCCCTCCGGACGGTTCGTCGACCCCTGCGGAAACGGTATGTGCCCCGGGCAGGCAGCGGAATGCGACTAGCACCCACACCCGTCCTGGGGTTTCCCCTACCGTGGCCGCCTGCGGGCTCAGCGCTGGGTCTGGAACGGCTCGATGAGCTGCTCGGCCATGAGCAGCAGGGCGGAACCCGCCGCGGCGTCCTGCTCGACGGGGACCGGGCGGCCGTCCAGGCCGGTACGTCCCACCGCGTCGCCGCGGGCGGGGAACCTAGCGCGGCCGGAAAGGACGTCCCAGATCGTCAGGACCACGCCGAGGTTGACGTCCTGGGTGTCCCGCGCGTGGTGCAGCCGGTGGTAGGCGGGGCTGACGAGCACCCGGCCGAGCGGGCCGAAGGTCCAGCGGAGGTTGGCGTGCTGCAGGGTGCCGATGCAGACGTAGATCGTGATCAGCACCGGGGCTATCGCGCGCGTCGGCATCAGCACCACGACCGGGATCGTCGCGAGCAGGAAACCCGTGGTGTGCATGAGCGGGTGCGCGCGGAACGACGTCAGGACGCTCAGTTCCTCCTGGCTGTGATGCAGGGCGTGGAAGCGCCAGAGCGGGTCGAGCCGGTGATCGGCGTAGTGCGCCAGCCAGTTGGCGAAGTCCATGGCCACGATCGTGACCGGGACGAGCAGCCAGCCCGGCCAGTGCTGCGTCGTCCGCAGCTCTATCCAGGGCAGGTGATCCTCGGCCAGCGTCGCCGCCCCGACGCTGAGCAACGTCATCAGCGGGATCACCACGATGGCGTGCAGGACCAGGAAGCACGCGTCCTGGACGTGGCCGCGGGCGAGGACCGGACGGCGTTCGGCCGGCCAGATCCGCTCGCAGATCCCGGTCGCCACGACGAGCGCCACCAGAAGCGGGGCGGCCAGCTCGGCCCGGCCGGCGGACAGCACGGATTCGAGGCTGCCCTGCCTGAGCAGGTCGGCGACGGCCACCCACAAGATCAGCGCCGTTATCCCGGCAAGCACGAACGAGGCCGGGTACACGCGCCGCCACCACGCGGGCCGAGTTCCTGCTCGCACCTCGATCTGCGCAGCGGACACGGGAGCGCTCCTGTCTCGCAAATTCGCCTTCAGTTGAACAGTACGGCTGGCGGCCCGCGAAGGTTCAGCGCTCACCCGACGCAAATCCAACAAACAGGATTGATTGATCAATCTAGATTGATGTATGGTGACGGCATGGCCGTCCACCAGGACAGCGTGCCACCGGGATTCCTGCGGCTGGCGGGGCATCCGGTACGGTGGCGGCTGTTGACCGAACTGGCCCGCAGCGACCGGCAGGTCCGGGAGCTCGAGGCCCTGATCGGACAGCCGCAGAGCCTGGTCTCCTACCATCTGGGGCAGCTGCGTGATGGCGGCCTCGTGGCGGCCAAGCGCAGCTCGGCCGACCGCCGCGACGCCTACTACCGGATCGACCTGGCCCGCTGCGGCGAACTGCTCGCGCGGGCCGGGCTGGCGCTGCATCCAGGCCTGCGGCTCGTCCCCGCGCCCGCGGCGGTGGTCGGGACGCGGACCCGGGTGCTGTTCCTCTGCACCGGGAACAGCGTTCGCTCGCAGATGGCCGAGGCGCTCCTCGAGGACCTGTCCGGAGGCACGGTCGCGGCCGCCAGCGCGGGCAGCCATCCCAAGCGCCTGCACCCGAACGCGATCCGGGCGATGCGCGAGTACGGCGTCGACATCAGCGGCCGCCAGGCCAAGCACCTGGATACGTTCGCCGGGCAGCGCTTCGGCTACGTGATCACCCTGTGCGACCGGGTACGCGAGGTATGCCCGGAGTTTCCCTGGTCGCCGCGGACGATCCACTGGAGCATCCCCGACCCGTCCGCGGCCGGAGGCAGCGACAAGGAGACCTACCCGGCGTTCCGGCAGGTGGCCGCCGACCTGCGGATCCGGATCGGCTTCCTGCTCGGGCAGATCGCCGAG
>JASHTQ010000217.1 GCA_030040475.1 Streptosporangiaceae bacterium | reverse complement strand
CGTGTCCATCACGAGATATGGCCCAGATCCCAGCAACCTGGCTCCACCTGTACTGCACAGGCAAACTGCCACCCGGCGAGCCCCCTTTGCAGTCATGGGAAGTCGAGCTGTACTGAATTCCGCTCGAAGTATTTTAAGTCGGACATATTCGTCAATAAGCATGAATATATCGGCGCAGCGATAATCTGCGGTCTTAGTTGCGCTCTGGCCCTAGACATGCTCGTTATGAATGAATTAATGTGACCGATGTGAAGGGTTGGTGCCTGCTGACCCTTAAGGTGTTCTTGTACACCTGCGGGGCGGCGATTGGCGGCCTATGCGTGGCATTCGGCATAGGCCTGCTACTCGCGGGCCCGGCGAACGCGGCCACCCAGCCTTCCCCAGGCAGCGTGCTAGGTTCCACGGTCCAGACCGTGCAGGCCACGGCCACCACAACCACCCAGGCCGCCACCTCCGTCCTCCCCGCCGCCACATCCGCGCCGACCGCCGCCCCCGGCCAACTGGTCTCCACGGCGACCGCCGCCGCCGGCTCGACGGTCAGCCAACTGGTCTCCACGGCGACCGCCGCTGCCGGCTCGACGGTCAGCCAACTGGCGTCCACGGTCACCACCCTGACCTCGGCCCCTCGCCCAGGCTCGGGCGGCCCCGCCCCGGCGCTCCCTTCCGGCACCGGAGCCACCGGCGGCTCCGGCGGTTCCGGCACCACTGGCGGCACCGGCGCCGTGCAGCCCCAAACCCCCAGGGTGGTCATACCGCCCCGGACGCCGCGCGGCATCGGAACCCAGAACCCAGGCAGCGGGCAGCTAGGCTCCGGGTCACCGGCCGTCGCGTATCAAGCTGAGCCGATCCCAGCCGCCGCAGGCCGTAACGCGCTCCCGGCGGCCAGCGCCGCATCCAGGCAGGGCGCCGGAGGCCCGCCTGCCCTGCCGGCCGGCCCGCCGCTCCCCGTGGGAACGCCCGACGGCCCCGGCATCGTGCCGGGCAGCGGTTCTGGAAGCGGCTCAGGCACCGCCGGAGTGGCCCTGCTGATTTGTGCGTGCCTGCTCGTGCTGGGCAGCGCACGTCGTGGTAACACGGCGGACGCCCCGTCAACGTCCGCCATTCTCTGCCCTGATGAGGTCCCTGGCTAGCAGCTGACTCGGTGTCCCTCAGCTAATGCCCCCGGTTTTGCCACACGGCCCGGGGATGCCAGTCCTTCGATCTCATCAAGGAGTACTTCCAATCATGAATAGAATCCTCGCGCGCCTCGCGGCCACCGCCGCCGGCGTCATCCTCCCGGCCGCGTTCGCGGCCTCCGCGATGGCCTGCACCGTCCAGCCCGGCCCCGACAGCCCGGCCGCAGGTCCACTGCAACCGGCCTACTGCCACGATCACGACACCTACTCCTGGCCCTACGGCCCCGCCCAGTGCTACCGCGCCCACCCGGCCACCCCCTGCACCGGCCAAGGCGGCGCAGACACCCAAGCCAGCTCCGGCGGCCAGGCCAGTCAAGGCGGCCAAAGCAGCCAAGGTGGCTCAGCCGCCCAGGGCGGCTCGGGCGGCCAGGGCGGCTCGGGCGCCCAGGGCGGTTCCGGTAGCCAGGGCGGCTCCGGGACTCAAGGCAGCGGCGGATCGCTAGTCTCGGTCGGCTTGCCCGGTTCGGTGGGCCTGTCCGTCTCTGCGACCGGCGGCAACTCTGGCGCGGGCAGCACGGTCGGCGGCTCCGCCTCGTCCGGCGGCTCCACGTCAGCAAGCGGATCGGCCCAGTCCACCGGCTCGCTGGTCTCGGTGACCCTGCCTAACGGACTGAACGCGCTGTCCTCGGCCGGCGGCAGCAACTCCGGCACCGGAATCGCTGCTACCGTCTCGGCTCGCACCAGCGGATCCACCCAGTCCGGATCCACCCAATCCGGCGGCACCCAGTCCGGCGGGTCCGCCTCCTCCGGCGGGTCCGCCTCCTCCGGCGGATCCACCCAGTCCGGCGGATCCGCCTCCTCCGGCGGCGGCTCCCTGCTGTCGGTCAGCCTGCCCGGCTCGGCCGACGCATCGGTGTCTGCGCAGGCAGGCGACTCCAGCGCCAGCCCGGCCGCGTCCCCTTCCGCCGTCACCGCGACCGTCAGCACCGGCACGGGCACCGCGGGGACCACCGCGGGCGGCGCAACCGGAGGCCTGGTCCTGGGGGCCACGAGCAGCCTGGGGCTGTAAGCCCACCGCTGATCATCCGATGAGGTAAACGGCGCTCTCCGGCCGGGCACACGGGAACCCGGCCGGAGAGACGCCGGCCACGACGCCTACAGCCACCGCTCGAACCAGGCCACGATCTTCCGGCGGCTCTCGGCATCGAGTTCCGGCGTCAGGAAGTGACCGACCCGCTGATATTCGACGTACCGGATTCTGTCCGGCGCCTGCCGGTACGACGGTTCGAGCGCGGCGTGAAATGCCCGGATCGGCCCGGGCGGGCAGTGCTCATCGAACTCCGCGGCCTGTGACAGGACCGCGGCCGGGAAGAACCGATCAGGATGGTGATGCGGGCTGTGCGCCCGCGGCAGCGTCCATTCCGGCGAGCCCACGATCGGTGCGATCGCGCGTACTCGGGTATCGGCGAGCACGGCAGCGTAGCAGACGTTGCCGCCGAGCGACCGCCCGCTGACGCCGACCCCTTCCTCCCGCGCCCAGCCGCGGCTGAGCAGGTCATCGATGATCGACGGGACCTCGGCGGCGGTGTCGTCGATGAGCGTGAGGAAGTCGCCCTCGGTCGCCTCGAAGTCCGCGTTCCAGCGCTCTTCGGTGAAGATCACGTCGAAGTCGGCCAGCCTGCGCTCGCCATGGCCCACGGCGTCCAGGCTCACCGCCAGGAAGCCGGCCTCGGCGAGTGCGGTGAGGTAGGCATCGGGCCGCTCCTTGGTCCCGCCGAAGCCGTGATAGAAGAGCACGGTGCCGCGTTCGGCGGCCGCTTCCGGCGAGTCGCGGTACCGAAGCAATGCCGGAACACCTGCCACGCTCGCCGCCGCCATGGGACCAGCGAATCAGCCGCGCCTGCCGGCAGGCAACGCGGTAAACCGCTGCCCGGCGGCGGACGTCATTCGCCCGTGGCGCCGTCGATCCGCTCGCGCAGCAGGTCGGCATGCCCCAGGTGGCGGGCATATTCCTCGATCATGTGCAGGTAGATCAGCCGCAGCGACATCGTCTCGCCGTTGTGCACGAAGGTGTCGTCAAGGGAGGCGTGGGCCACGGCAGCGTCGGCGAGCTTGAACTCCTCGGTCAGCCGGGCGTAGTCGGCTGCGGCACGCGCCGGATCCAGCCGCTCGAAATCGGCGTCCGTGTCCTGCCCGAACGGACTGTCCACCGGCTCGCCCGCGAACCGCTGCCGGAACCAGGCGCGCTCGACCTTGGTCATGTGCCGCACCAGCCCGAGCAGGGACAGCCCCGACGGAGGCACGGTATGCTCGGCGAGCTGTTCGCCGGTCAGCCCGGCACACTTATACAGCAGCGTCGCCCGGTGCCAGTCAAGGAACGCCTGCAGCATCGGCCGTTCCGCTCCGGTCAGCGGCCCCTCCGGTCGCTCCACCCCTGGCGCTCTCCATGTCACGGCCCCCATCCTCCCACTCCCCGCCCCGACCAGGCCGGCATCTCTCGATCTGCATCCGTCGACACCCGCGAACGATACCGCCCATGCCAGCTACGGCCGGCCGGCGTGCGGAAATCCCGCTCTGACGGCAGCCGACCGCCATCTCATGATCCACGCTGTTACACGAATGAGAAATGAGCATCAGGCGGCCCATGCTATTCCCGAGATCGCCTCGATCCATATTTCTAAGCTGCACACATTACCGGTTCTGGTGTGACTGGGGTAACCTGCGTTATGGCATCCTGTCCGCCAGGTAACTGACCTTGAAAAGAATGTCGGCGAAGTCCGGATCCGAGGTCTCGAATTCGCGTGCCGCGTAGACGCCGAGCGTCAGGCTGTCTCTTTTCTCTGGATTGGCGCGCTGCCTGAGCGCCATGGTGCTCTGCAGGTACTCAAGCTGGCGCCGTATCGACAGGTAGATCGAGAAGTCGGGCGAGGCTTCAGGCGCTCGCCTACCATCCGCAGGCCCTCCTCGAGCAGCAGCGGGAGGTCGGCCAGAACGGGCAAGCGTTCCGCGTCAGCCACGAGCCACGAGCCACGAGCGACGGTAACGCCGGCCTGCGGGTCACGCGCAGCTTGGACTGCTGATGCGGGAGCTCTTCCCAGTCGGCCATGAACTGCCCGGTCAGCCCGTGCCGCTCGGCCAGCGCCACCAGGGTCCCTGTCCGGTAGTAGAAGTCCTCGCGCAGCACGTGATGCTCGGCGCCCTCGGTCCGGTCGAAGGTGAAGTCGAAGAAGCCGTCGGGCTTCATCACCCGCCCCACATGCGCCAGGCACTCCTCGATGACATCGATCGGGGAGTGCGAGAACACGCTGTGCGCGTGCACCACGTCGAAGTACTCCGCCGGGAGGAAGGCCAGCTTGAGATCCTGCACCAGGGTCAGGTGCGGCAGCTTGTCCTGAAGGCCGGCCTCGGCCAGCGTCCGCTGGGCAGCCAGCAGGATGTCGGGGGAGATGTCGATGCCGTAGTAGTCGCCCGGGTCTAGGTGGTCGATGAACAGCCGGCCCGCCCGCAGGTTCCCGCAGCCGATCTCGAGCATCCGCATGCCCGGCTTGAGGCCGTGGGAGACCAGGTAGTCGAACTGCATCTGGCCAAGCTTGAGCCAGGATTCGTGCGTGTGGCTGCCGACCGCGCCCTCGTCGCTGCGGGCCGCGTCCGACTTCATCACCGCGCGGTAGTAGCTCACGTGATCGCGGGTCTTGAACCGCAGCGCAGCGTCGCGTGCCAGGCGCCGGGCGTGCGGCACGACGCGGCCTGGATGGCGGACGGCGTAACCCACCTTGAAGCTCAGCCGGGACCGGTCCTTCGAATGCATCCCCCTAGTGAAGCAGATTCTCCGCCAGCCAGTCGCAGACGACGGATTCCGTCTCGTCCCAAACCAGGCCGACGTCGTGCCCGGCGCCCTCGATCCGCTCGTACCTGACGATCCGGCCCAGCTCGACGAGCCGCGCGTAGAACCTGTCGCTCGACTGCACGCCCACCCTGGTGTCGTTGGTGCCGTGTATGAGCAGCACCCTGGCACGGACCCGGTCGACATGGGACAGCGGGCTGGCCTGCGCCAGGCGGCGGAGGTCGGCAGGATCGTCGATATCGCCGATCCAGTCCCTGACCCGCCTGCGCCACGTCGGCGGCAGGTTACGCGCGTCCTCGACCAGGTCCGACACACCGCATTCGGACACCCCGGCGTACCAGTACTCCGGCAGTCTGGTCAGGCAGCTCAGCGCCGCGAAGCCCCCGTACGAGCCTCCGTAGACGCCGAGCCGGCCCGGATCCACCCATGGCTGGGAGCGCAGGAGCTCGGCCGCCGCGCGCAGGTCCTCGACGTCGCCGCCACCCCAGTCGCGGTAGATCGGCCGCTGGTAGCGCAGGCCGAAGCCGGTCGAGCCGCGGATGCTCGGCGCCAGTACCCCGATGCCGCGCGATACCAGCCCGTCGATCAGCGGGATCGGACACCGGCCTGGCCTGGTGTTCCGGGCCGCCGTGGATGTGCAGCACAGCCGGGGACGGCCCCGGGCCCGAAGGACGGTATAGCAGTCCCGATACCCGGACCCCGTCACCGCCGGTGAACTCGACGACGGCGGGCTCAAGGACGGGACGCGCCGTACCCCCTGAGCAATCCGCGCGGCCCGGCCGTCGGCCAGCGAGACGGCCCACAGCGCGTCCGCGCCGTCAAGCACGAACAGCCGCTCGCCGGAGGCGTCTAGCTGCAGCGCCAGCCCGGTGAAGTCGCGATCGTGAGCGGCGCAGACGTAGATGCCCTCCGGCCGCCAGGCCGCGGCCAGGTATTTCGCCGGGCCGGAATGCGGGGTCAGCAGCCGCACTTGCCCGGTCACCAAGTCGACGCCGTACAGGTCTTGCCGGGTTCTCTGGTGCATCAGGACCACCAGGAGCTGGCATGAGTCCCAGCTGAAGCAGACCGGGAAGTACCGGTCCTCGGGGACGCCGACCCCGGCGGTCAGCACGGTTCGCTCCGATCCTGACCGGACGTCCCTGACCACGATGTCGAAGCAGTCGATGGCCCGCCGGTTGGTGGCGAACGCGAGATACCGGCCGTCGGGGCTGAACGGTCTGCTCGCCGTGGTGTAGGGCGGGCCGAGTTCGGTGCGCGTCCCTGGCGCCGCCCGTGGCCGCTCTTGGCCGCCGCCAGCACCGTGGTGCCGTCCGGGCTCAGGTCGAAGGACCTGAGCCGGCCCGGAAGGCTCACAGCACACCGCCGAGAGCCAGCAGCACGCCGGCGGCGCCGGTGATGCCGCGCAGGAACCTGCCGACCTCCATGTTCTCGTTCGGGGCGTGGTTGCGTTCGTCCGCGTTGGCCAGCGGTACCCCGTAACACGGGATGTCCAGCGCCCGGCTGAACTCCGCGATCGGCAGGCTGCCGCCCAGGCTGGGCATCAGCAGCGGGTCCTCGCCCAGCCCCGCCCGCGCGCCGCGGACGACCGCCTCCGTGTAGGGGTTCTCCGGCAGCGTCCGCGACGGCTCCATCGCTGCGCCGACGGTGACCACCACGCCGGGGTCATGCCGCGAGACGTGCCTGCGGACCGCCGCGATGACGTCCTGCGTCCGCTGCCCGCCGACGAGGCGCATGTCGCATTTCGCGACCGCGACGTTCGGGATGACCGTTCTGTGCTCGCCGCCGTCCTCGCAGGTGAGCGAGTTGATGGTAAAGGTCGGCTGGCTCAGCCGCTGGTAGAAGCCGCGGTCGGCCGGTGGTTCCATGGCGTCCACGCCGATCTCGGCGAGGACCTGGCCGACGTCCGCGGGCAGGGCATCCAGCGCGGCCTGCTCGCCGGGCGAGAGCGGCTCAACCCCCGCGTGCGCGCCGTCGATCAAGACCCGCCCGTCGGCCGAACGCATCGAGGCCAGCAGGTGCACAAGCCGCCAGGCGGGGTTCGGCACCACGCCGCCCCAGTTGCCCGAGTGCAGCGGGCTGACCGCACCGGCGGCCCGCAGCTGGAACGCGACGACTCCGCGTACGCCGAGCACCACCGTCGCCCGGCCGGATTCATGCACTGGCCCGTCGCTCCACACCGCGAGGTCGGGCCGGTCGCCGGCGAAGTGGTGGCGGATCGCGGCGGCGAGGTTCGGGCTGCCGATCTCCTCCTCGCCGTCCAGCACGACGCTGACCCGGCACGGCAGCGAGCCGGTCACCTCGAGCAGCGCCCGCATGGCCAGCAACTGCGCCAGGTGCTGGCCCTTGTTGTCGCCCGTACCGCGCCCGTACATGCGGCCATCCCTGATGTCCGGCTCGAACGGCGGCGTCTCCCATTCCGCCAGCGGCCCCGGCGGCTGCACGTCGTAGTGCCCGTAGATCAGGACATGCGGGGCGCCGGGCGGGTGGCCGTCCGAGCGCCCGACGATCAGCGGCCAGCCGCCCGTCTCCACCACCTCAGCCGGCAGACCGCAACGCCGCACCAGGTCGGCGCCGTACCCGGTGGCGGCGGGGAAGCCGGTCCCGTCGCTGCTCACGCTCGGCCGCCGGATCCACTCCGCCCATTCCCGCAGCGCCTCGTCGCGGTGCGCCGCGACCCACCGTTCCAGTTCCGCGATCACTGCCCATCCCTCCGCCGCCGAATCCGGCCCGCTCCGCGCTTCCGAGCCTGCCACCCGCGACCCCCTGCGACACACCCCGGGCCGCCGACCACCGCATATCGCCCTAGTTGAGCCAGATTGACTAAGGAAAGCTGAGCACTTCAAAGAAATAATCTGGCAGCACGCCTCGGCCGCTGTCGGCTGCCCCTTCTAGACGACCAAGGACTCAAACTTGAGCCGATTAGGCTAAAGATTATTTAGTGTTACGTATTGTCGCAGGTCAGCGTCCCATGCCATGATCCGGTGCCGTGAGCCACGAGGGGAATGCACGGCAGGAATGGCTGCGCCGCCGGGTCGGCGTCCTGCGCGAGCCGAACTTCCGTCGCTTCTACGCCGGGTACTCGACGTCCCTGCTCGGCTCGGCGATGTCGACGGTGGCCGTCGCGTTCGCGGTGCTCGACAGCGGCGTGCACGCGACCGGCCTGGGGTGGGTGTTCGCCGCGAGCGTCGTTCCCCAGGTGCTGTTCATGCCGATCGCCGGAGCGGTCGCCGACCGGCTCGGCAGGCGCCGGGCGATGCTCGGCGCGGATGTGCTCCGCTGCGCTGCGCAAGCGTCGCTCGCGGCCGCGCTAGTCACCGGCCGGCCGCCGCTGTGGCTGTTCATCCTGCTCGCCTGGCTGGGCGGAACGGGCACGGCGTTCTTCACCCCCTCGCTCACCGCGCTGACGGTCGAGATGGCCCCGGCCGGCCAGCTCGGCAACGCGAACGCGCTGTACAGCCTGGCCGGCTCGGCGACCAGGATCGTCGGGCCCGCGCTGGGCGGTGCGCTCGTCGCCATTGCAGGCTCGGCCACGGTGGTGGCCGTGGACGCGGGGTCCTACCTGGCGAGCGTCCTCGCCCTGAGCCTCCTCAGGCTGCCGCCGACGTCAAAGCGCGCGCCCACGGCACCGCGCCGTTCCCTGCTCGGCGACATGGCCGACGGCTGGGCCGACTTCAGGTCCAGGACCTGGCTGTGGGTCACCACCGTGCAGTTCGCCTTCTTCAACCTGATCACCTGGGCGCCGTGGATGCTGCTCGGCCCCGTCCTCGGCAAGGAGTACCTGGGCGGCGCCGCCGTCTGGGGCGCGATCATGGCGGTGCAGGGCGCGGGCGCGATCATGGCCGGCCTGCTGTCCCTCGGCCGCCATCCGCGGCGGCCCGTGGTGGTGGCCACCGTCGGCACGTTCTGTTACGCGCTGCCCGACATCCCGATGGCCCTGCACGCGGCCGCGCCCTGGGTGGCCGCCGCGGCGTTCGCCTGCGGCGCGGGCGCCGCGGTCTCCAACACGTTCTCCGGCACGGCCATGCAGCAGCAGGTGCCCCCGCAGATGCTGGCCAGGGTCAGCTCGCTCACGATGTTCCCGAGCTACGGCATCGGCGTAATCGGCTACATGATCGACGGCCCGCTGGCCGCAGCCCTCGGCACCCCGGTGGTCTTCGGCGTCGGCGCGGCCTACGGCCTGCTCAGCAGCGCCGTGGTGCTCACCCTGCCGGCCGTCCGCGCCGTCCGCTGGCGCACCAGCTACCCCGACCAGCCCGATGCCACCCCAGCCGCGGCCGCCGATGACCCGCCGGGGCTCAGGGCTTCTCCGCCGAGCGCAGCGCGGCAAAGGCGGCCATCCGCGCGGCGAACGTGATGACGAAGGCGATCGGCAGCACCTGCGGCAACCCCACCGCTGGCGTGAACGCCACCAGGCCGAACGCGAGCACCACTCCTCCCACGGCGAGCGCGACCGCCGTCGCGACCCGCGGGATGCGCAGGGTCCTGCGCAGCATCAGCCGCGCCTCGCGCGGCACTCGCAGCATCAGCCAGCCGAAGCAGCCGGCCGTGACGACGCCGAGCGCCCCCAGCGCGATCAAGAACGGCACCCGGCTCACGTGGCTGACCGCGGGGATCCAGATCAGGACCAGCGCGATCAGCGTGAACACGTAGATCGTCCGCGACACCGCGCGCAGCATCACCACGTCGATGTTCCTGCTGTAGATGCGCTCGTCGGGCGTGGCCCGCGCCGCGCTGATGAAGTGCCTGATCGCACCCGCCGTGTCGTGCCGCCGCAGCCTGATCCTGCCGAGCTCGTTCATCGCCCCGCTGTGCGCGGGATCCAGGGCGAGCGCGCGCTCCTGGTGCGCCCGCGCCTCGGCCAGTCGGCCGCGGGCGAGGCTCACCTTGCCGGCCAGGAAGTGGACGTCGGCCTCGTTCGGTGCCAGCGCGCGGGCCCGGTCCGCCGCCTCCGCCGCGACGTCGAGCCGGCGCGCGGCCAGCGCGGCCTGCGCCACGCAGACGTGCGTCTGCCAGTAGCCGGGCGCGAGCCTGCGCGCCTCGTGAGCCGCCCGCAGCGCGTCCGCCTGATGGCCGAGGTGCCCGAGCGCGTTGCTGGCCAGGCGGTGCGGCCACTCGTCGGAGGGGGACAGGGCCACCGCCCGGTTGGCCGCGTCGACCGCGTCGCCGTAGCGGTCCGCGCCCAGGTGCGCGCGGGCCATCAGGCACCAGGCCCGGGAGCTGTCGGGTTCCGCGGCCACGATCCTGGCCAGCAGCGCCGAAGCCTCCCCGTAGCGCCGCACGTCCAGCATCGCCGAGGCGCGCGCGAGCTCCTGCCGCAGCTCGATCACGGATGCGGCCTCATAGCAGCCGGCGCTTGCGGAGGTAGGCGGCCAGGTCGTCGTAGCTGCCGCCCTCGTTGGCGAACAGCGCCACGTTGCGCGCGGTGTCGAACCAGGCGCCAAGCGACGGCTTCACCTCCGCGATGGCCGCCTCCAGGTCGCCGTTGCCGATCATCCGCGGCTCGCCGCGGCGGACCGAGTCCATCAGCGCACGTTCCGCGGCGGTCTCGCAGATGTAGGCGATGTCGGCACCGGAGTAGCCGTCGGTCAGCCCGGCCAGCTTGGCCAGGTCGATGCCCGCGACGGGCCGCTCCCTGAGGTGGTAGCGGAACACCCCCTCGCGGGCGGCCGCGTCCGGCGGCAGCACGAGCAGCGTCCGGTCGAACCGCCCCGGCCTGCGTAGCGCGCTGTCCACGTCCCACGGGTGGTTGGTCGCGGCGAGCAGGAAGATCCCCTCGTTGTTGCCGGCCACGTCGTCAAGCTCGAGCAGCAGCTGGTTCACGGCGCTGCGCATCGGGGTGTGCCGCAGCTGCGAGCGCTTCTGCCCGATCGCGTCCACCTCGTCGAGGAACAGGACGCACGGCGCGTTCCGCCGGGCGATCTCGAACAGCTCGTGGATGTTCCGCTCGCTCTGCCCGACGAACATGTCGATGATGTCCGCGAACGACACCGCGATGAACTTCGCGCCGAGCTCGCCGGCCACCGCCCTGGCGATGAACGTCTTGCCGCAGCCCGGCGGCCCGTACAGCAGCAGCCCGCCGCGCAGCGACTTGCCGTACAGCCGGCGCAGCTCCGGATTGCGCATCGGTGCCAGGAACGCCGCCTCGAGCCGCTGCTTCACCTCCGCCATCCCCGCGACGTCCGAGAGCGTCAGCCCCGCGTGCTCGGCGTCGAACGCGCTGGCCTCCTCGATGCCCGCGTCCGACCCGTCGTCGTCCCCGACGAACATGGCAGGCAGCACGTCCCGCAGCTCGTCCTCCGCCTGCGACCAGTCATACTGCCCCTCGTGCCCCGCCCCCCGCTGCCCCTCGTGCCCCGCCCCGCGCGCACGCCCAGGCCCGTCCGCCTGCCCAGGCCCGTCCGCCCGATCCGGCCCGTCCGCCTGCCCGGGCCGCGGCCGTTCAGGCTCCTGCAGCAGCCGGAGCGCCTGCGCGTTGCCCGGGTCGCGCTGCAAGACGGCGCCCAGGTGCCGGATCCCCTCGTCCCGTTGCCCCGCGCTCAGCAGCAGCGTTGCCAGGTGAATACGGAGCGGCACGTCGTCGGGCATCGCCTCGACCGCCTTGCGGAGACTGTCCAGCACGCTGAGTTCTGGTTCCATCCATCCGTCCGGGCTCGTGTCGGCTACGGCTGATTACAGCCTACGGCGGAACCGCGGGGGCCGCCTCAGCGAAGCGGCGCCCACAGGGCCGTCACGCTCACGCCCAGCTCGGCAAGCAGCCGCCGCAGCAGCGGCAGCGACAGCCCGAGCACGGTGCCGTGATCCCCGTCGATCCCGTCGACGAACCAGCCGCCGCGTCCGTCAAGCGTGAACGCCCCGGCCACCGTGAGCGGCTCGCCGGAGGCGACGTAGGCGGCGATCTCCTGCTCCGAGGGCCTCCCGAACCGCACCCGGGTCCCGGCCACCGCCGCGGCCCGCCGCCCGGTCGCGGCGTCGATCACGCAGTGCCCGGTGACCAGCGTCCCGGTCCGCCCCGACATCTCCCGCCAGCGCGCCACCGCCTCCCGCGCGGAGCCCGGCTTGCCGAGCGCCCGCCCGTCCAGGTCGAGCAGCGAGTCGCACCCGATCACCAGCCCGTCGGTCCGCCCGGCCGCCACCGCCGAGGCCTTGGCCTCGGCGAGCACTCCCGCGAGATCGGCCGGCGTCCCCGCGCTGAACGCACTCTCGTCCACCCCGCTGGCCACCACCTCCGGCTCCACCCCCGCCGCCCGCAGCACCCCGAGCCGCGTCCCCGAAGTAGAAGCCAGCACCACCAAGCTCACGCCACCCGACCCTAGCCCACCAAAACCTTTCTTTATCCAGAACGAGCCGTGGTGCGCGCCTCACGCACAGATCTCGCCCGCCTGCCCCCAGAAATCACACCAGCAACAAGTTATCGGGGAGGATCCGGGCTTCGGGGAGGATCAGGTGTACGGGAATGCACCGGAATTTCCCCGGAGCCCGAAAGCTCCCCAATCTTTCGCCGCTGGGTCCCGGGGCGATGGCTGTTCCCGAGAGCAGCCTAGGATCGGCAGACATGGTGCGGTTCCTTGTGCTCTACGACACGCCCGCGGACCCGGAGGCGTTCGACCGGCACTACTGGGAGATCCACATCCCGCTGGCCAAGCAGCTCCCCGGCCTGCGCAGGTACACCATCAGCCGCAACCATCGGCCCGTCCGCGGTGAGCGCAGCTACTACCTGGTCGCCGAACTCGACTGGGATGACACGGCCGCGATGCAGCAGGCGTTCGCCTCCGAGATCGGCCAGGCCACCGCCGCGGACGTGCCCAAGTTCGCCCCCACCGGGGTATCCAGCCTGATCTTCGACGTGGAAGAGGTCTGAACGCACCATGATCGAGACGACCACGCTCGGCCGGGGCGGCCCGGTGGTGTCCAGGGCCGGGCTCGGCCTGATGGGCATGTCCGGCATCTACGGCCCGGCCGACGACCAGGAGAGCATCGCCACCATCCACGCCGCGCTCGACGCCGGGATCACCCTGCTCGACACCGGCGACTTCTACGGCATGGGGCACAACGAGCTGCTGCTCCGCGACGCGCTGCGCGGCAGGCCCAGGGACAGCGTCTTCATCCAGGTCAAGTTCGGCGGCCAGCGCGACCCCTCCGGCGCGTTCGTCGGCCACGACGCCAGCCCGGCCGCGGTCAAGAACTCCCTCGCCTACACCCTGACCCGGCTGGGCACCGACTACGTGGACCTGTACCAGCCCGCCAGGCTCGACCCGCGGGTCCCGATCGAGGACACGGTCGGCGCGATCGCCGAGATGGTCGACGCCGGGTACGTCCGCCACATCGGCCTGTCGGAGATGGGCGCGGACACGATCCGCCGGGCGCACGCGGTGCACCCGATCGCCGCCCTGCAGATCGAGTACTCGCTGATGAGCCGCGGCATCGAGGCCAAGATCCTGCCCACCGTGCGGGAACTCGGCATCTCCGTGACCGCCTACGGCATCCTGTCCCGCGGCCTGCTCAGCAGCGGCACCGCCCGCCTTGCCCCGGGCGACCCGCGCGCCCGCTTCCCCAGGTTCCGTGACCAGAACCTCGCGGCGAACCTGGAACTGCTCGCCGCCCTCGAGGCGATCGCCGACGCCCACGGCGCGACCGCCGCCCAGCTCGCGATCGCCTGGGTGGCCTCCCGCGGCACCGACATCATCCCGCTCATCGGCACCAAGCGCCGGGACCGCCTCGCCGAGGCCCTGGCGGCCCTGGACCTGACCCTGAGCGCCGACGACCTGGCCGCGATCGAAGCCGCGGTTCCTGCCGAGGCCGTCGCCGGCGACCGCTACGACGCAGCCCAGGTAGCCGCCCTGGACAGCGAGCGCTGACTAGCGGCGGTAGTCGCCGGCCAGGTCGCGCAGCCTTGTGTGGGCGCCGTCCATCGGCGCGCCGCCAGCCAGGTACCGCTTGGGCACCTTGGCGATCGAGGTGTAGTTGGTGTCGCACACGTTCGCCAGCGGCGACTGCACCGCCTGGGTGACGAGCTGGTAGGCGTCCAGGTGGTCCAGGCCGCACAGCGAGGCCACCCACGTCACCATGTCGTGCTGGGCGATGCGGAACGCGTCCTCGAGCGGCCGCGCGGAGCCGGCCGACATGATGTGCGTGTCCGATTCCAGCCGCGGCCACGGGCAGGAAACGCCCTTGAGCAGGTCCACCACCAGGACCGTGTTCATCGCGCACTCGACGGCGACCCCGCACGTTTCGCCCTCGCCCTGGCGGGCGTGCCCGTCGCCGAGGGAGAGCAGCGCGCCTGGCACGTTGACGCCGAGGTAGCAGGTCACGCCGGCCCGCATCTCGGGCGTGTCCATGTTGCCGCCGAACGCGTCCGGCACCAGCGCGCTGCGCACCTCCAGGTTCGCGGGTGCCACCCCGACCGTGCCGTGCATCGGCTCCATCGGCAGGTCCACCTCGAACGAGCCGTACCGGGCGCTGAACCGGCAGGTCCGCGCGGCGTTGTCGAGCTGCCACAGCCAGACCACCTCGGGCAGCGGATCCTGCAGCAGCGCGGTCAGGTGCGTCCCGGTGAGCGCGCCGAACAGCGGCACGGTGGTGGAGGCGGCCACCGGCCTGGCCGGCTCGATCGACACGAAGTGCACCGCCACCGTGTCCCCTGGCTCGGCGCCCTCGACGAAGAACGGGCCGGTCTGCGGGTTGAGGAACGGGAACTCGCAGACCTGCGAGACCAGGTCGGTCTCGCTGCGGACCCGCCCGGCGAAGCAGTCCTCCGTGTACACCTCGAGCACCGCGGGCGGCCGTATCCGCTGCACCGGCGCGGCCCCGCCGAACGTCCACGCGTACTGGTCGGGCTGCGGCCGGAACGTCACCACCTCAAGATCGCTCATGGCGTCATGATCGCACGGGGATTTCCCCGCGGACAGGGCACGACCAGGGGTTCCGCAGCGGAGGGCCGGCGGTCTACTCCCTCAGCCCATGCCGTTCCGGCTGAGCCTGGACGGGTCGGGCTCAATCTGCGGCAGCGACACGTTGCCGGTCACATCCGCCGCGAGCCGCACCCGGTCCCCGTCGACAAGCCGGACCTCCGAGCCGGGCAGGACCCTGTCGTCGTTCACGTAGGTACCGTTGGTCGAGCCCTCGTCCTTGATCGAGGCGTGCCCGGCATCGTCCACCTGGACGGTGGCGTGCCGCCTCGAGACGTTGTCGAAGCGGGCGAACGCCGCGGCGACCAGGGACTCGGCCGGGTCGCGGCCCAGCAGGACGGACGTCCCCGCCGGGATGTCCACGTTGCCGGTGGGGAAGGTGATCCGCATGACCACCGGTGAGATGCGCCTGCGACGGCCGGTCGGCAGCGGTTCCCCGCAGACGCCGCAGACCACGTCCGCCGCGTCGGTGACCGCGGTGCCGCAGCGCGGGCAGGAAGCCATCGGGTCAGAACCCGGCGCGATGAACTTCTGCGAAATGGTGGGAGTCAGCACGTCATCGTCTGCTCCTGTGCTATGCGGCAGGTTGGCGCCGCAGCGGAAGCAGATCAGATCCTCGGGCTGGACCTTGACGCCGCAATCTGGGCAGCTCAGGCTCGGCATGTCCTCGCTCTCATCGTTCGGGTACTCGCGAAGCCAGATTACAGCCGCGGCTGAGCGATCCGCAGCGGCCTGTGCGAAGGTGTCACTATGGTCAGTTACCAACTCACGCCGGAGCAGCAGGACCTGCGGGACTCCGTCGCGCTGTTCGCCCGCGAGGTCGTCGCGCCGGTCATCGGCGGCTACTACGAACGCGGCGAGTTCCCCTACGACATCGTGGCGAGGATGGGCAAGCTCGGCCTGTTCGGGCTGCCGTTCCCGGAAGAGCACGGCGGCATGGGCGGCGACTACTTCGCGCTCTGCCTGGCCCTCGAGGAGCTGGCCAGGGTGGACTCCTCGGTGGCGATCACGCTGGAGGCCGGGGTCTGTCTCGGCGCGATGCCGATCTACCGGTTCGGGACGCAAGACCAGCGCCGCAGGTGGCTGCCCGACCTGTGCGCGGGCGAGCGGCTGGCGGCCTTCGGCCTGACCGAGCCCGGCGGCGGGTCCGACATCCCCGGCGGCATGCGCACCACCGCCCGCCTAGACGAAGGGGAATGGGTGATCGACGGCACCAAGGCGTTCATCACCAACTCGGGCACCTCGATCACCTCGCTGGTGACCGCGCTCGCCATCACCGGCAAGGACGACAACGGCCGCAAGGAGATCTCCGCCATCATCGTGCCGAACGGCACCCCGGGATTCGTCCCCGGCCCCGAGTACTCCAAGGTCGGCTGGTGCGCCTCGGACACGCGTGAGCTGTCCTTCTCCGGCTGCCGGGTGCCCGCAGAGAACCTGCTCGGCGAGCGCGGCCGGGGCTACGCCCAGTTCCTGCAGATCCTGGACGAGGGCCGGGTGGCGATCGCGGCGCTTGCCACCGGCCTGGCCCAGGGCTGCGTGGACGAGTGCGTGAAGTACGCGGGGCAGCGCGAGGCATTCGGCCGCCGGCTCGAGCAGCACCAGGCGATCCAGTTCACCGTCGCCGACATGGAGGCGCGCGCGCATACCGCGCGGCTGGCCTGGTACGACGCCGCCGCGCGGCTGGTGGCCGGGCAGCCGATCAAGAAGGAGTCCGCGATCGCCAAGCTGACCGCCTCGAACGCGGCGATGGACAACGCGCGGGCCGCTACCCAGGTGTTCGGCGGCTACGGCTTCATGAACGAGTCCCCCGTCGGCCGCTTCTACCGCGACGCGAAGGTGCTGGAGATAGGCGAGGGCACCTCGGAGGTCCAGCGCATGCTGATCGCCCGTGAACTTGGTCTGGGCGGCCGCCCCGCCTAGCCCGCTCGCCAAGCCCGGGCACCGCGAACCACGCAGATCCGCGAACAGGGCCGATCCGCGAACCGCGACGACCCCGGACAGGGCCGAACTCAGATCATGGGCCGAACTCAGAACCGGCCCGTGATCGCGATCCGGCCGCGTCCGATTCGACCCGAGTGTGCCCTTAATTAGCCCTAAATGCGGACCATATATCTCATTGCAGGCTCATTAGATCACGCCGATAGTTTCGGCGTGGCAGGGGCTCCGGGCCGGCCCGGGCACCGGGTCGCCGCCCGGCCCCTCGCCCGCGCCGCCCGCCGAGTCGGCCAGGGAGCACGGCGTAGTAAAGGGGACAGCGTCGATGCATGCCGGGCGGCATGTACCTGAGACAATCCTCTTATTACTAAGAGTTACCATCTAATCACAAGCCGATACCGGGACGCGCTCGCGGGCGTTCTGTCACGATCGTGCCGGTACCCTAGTTCGTGAAGATCTCCCCCGTTTTACTGACGAATGCACCCTGGTACCCCGCCAGAAGATGATTATATGTCCTTACCCGTTTTGTGACGCGAGAGTGTGGCCTCGGCCGCCCTGTTTGCCCGAGCAGTGCCGACCCGAGCTAGGAGATGGTTGCGGAGGGAAGGGGTGCGGATGTTGTGCGGTCATAGCACGACAGACGTCCAGGTCAGGTTTGCCGATGCGAGGTGCGAGCGTAGTGCGTAGACGATCGGGGACGAACCTCGGCGAGAGCGCGGCCGGGTCCGTCAACGGAAGGCAGGCCGACGGGGGAGGTTCAGGGCTTCTAGCGGGAGGCAGCGCGACCGGGACTGGCGCCATCGCCAGGCGGGACACGGACCCCAACCCGCGACAGCCACGAGGCCCCCAGGGACCCCAGCCGGTCACCGCGGCCACTGCGATCTCCCCGACCGCGGGCCAGCCAGGCACCGGCACCCGCCCGGCCGCGGGGCGGGCGCGCACGGCCACCAAGTCGCGGATGGCGCTGAGCAACTGGCGGGTCCGCTGGCGGCTGGCCGCGATCATCGCGGTCCCCACCCTGACGGCGGCCATCCTCGGCTCGCTGTTCATCTACGGCGACGTCAATAACTGGAACGCCTCCGGGCGCGTGCAGCACCTGGCGCAGCTCAACACCGCGGTCGTGCTGCTCACCCAGAAGCTCGAGGACGAGCGCGACCTGTCCGCGGGCTACGCCGCCGTCCGATCGGACCCGGGCGCCCTGGCCGGCCAGCTGACCGCCGCGCAGCAGGCGACCAACGCGGCCGTCGCGACGGTGGTGAACGACGCGAACGGCCTCGGCACCGGATCCCAGCCGGGCACCCAGCAGAACCTCAACTCCCTGCTGGACAGCCTCAACGACCTGAAGTACATCCGCGAGGGCGTAACAAGCTCGGAAGACCCGCCGTCGAAGATCATCCAGGTCTACACGCAGAACGTGATCGAGCCCGCGAACACCTTCAGCGCCTCGGTCGGGGCCGGCGCCAACGACGCCGACCTCGAGGGCAACGTGACCACACTCGGCTCGCTGCTGCAGGTCGAGGACGAGATGTCGGTGCAGCGCGCCATCTTGTACGCCGCGCTGGTCTCCCCTCAGCAGACGCTGCTGCCCGAGGACCTGGCCAACCTCAACCAGGCCGCCGAGCAGCAGACCGCGGACGAGTCCAACTTCGCCGCCTCCGCGCCCACCGCCGAGGAGCAGCTCTACGAGAACACGGTGGCCGGGACCCAGGTCGACTTCGCGTCCTCGGAGGAGTCGCTGGCGATATCGACGGCGACGTCCACGCCGACCACGCCGCTGGGTCGCGAGCCGGGCCTGACCGCGCAGAGCTGGTACGCCAACCAGACGTTCACGATCGGAAAGGTCCGGCAGGTCGCCGACCAGCTGTCCGCCGCCATCACCGCCCGGGCCGGCACGCTGCGGTCCCAGGCCACCCAGGCGCTGCTGATCACCAGCCTGGTCACGCTGCTCCTGCTGCTGATCGTGCTCGTGGTCACGACGATCGTCACCCGCTCGCTGATCCGCCCGCTGCGCAAGCTGCGGTCGGACGCGCTGGACGTGGCCGGCCACCGGCTGCCCGAGATGGTCCGCAGGCTGAGCCAGAGCGAGGGCGCGGACGAGGGCGTCGAGATCGAGCCGATCGGGGTCACCTCCACCGACGAGATCGGTGAGGTCGCGCGGGCGTTCGACCAGGTCCACCGCGAGGCGGTCCGGCTGGCTGCCGACGAGGCCATGCTGCGCGGCAACCTGAACGCCATGTTCATCAACCTGTCGAGGCGCAGCCAGTCGCTGATCGAGCGGCAGCTGTCGCTGATCGACTCGCTCGAGCAGAGCGAGCAGGACCCCGGCAGGCTCAGCAGCCTGTTCCGGCTCGACCACCTCGCCACCCGGATGCGCCGCAACTCCGAGAACCTGCTGGTTCTGGCCGGCCACGAGGTGAGCAGGCGGTGGAGCCAGCCGGTGCCGCTCGTCGACGTGCTGCGCGCGGCGATCTCCGAGATCGAGCAGTACGAGCGGGTCGTCCTCAACGTGCAGCCAGGCATCGTGGTCGTCGGCCAGGCCGTCAACGACGTGGTGCACCTGGTCGCCGAGATCGTGGAGAACGCGACCACGTTCTCGCCGGAAGACACCCAGGTGTACGTCTCCGGCCAGCCGCTGTCCAGCGGCGGCGTGCTCCTCGACATCACCGACAACGGCGTGGGCATCTCCGACCAGGAGATGTCGCACGCCAACTGGCGCCTTGACAACCCGCCGGTCGTCGACGTCGCGGTCTCCCGCCGGATGGGCCTGTTCGTGGTCGGCCGGCTGGCGGCCAGGCACGGGGTCAGGGTCCGGCTGCGGCACGCCCAGGCAGGCGGCCTGACCGCGCTGATCTGGCTGCCGGACACCGTGGCGGCTCCCGAGGTCGCGCCGCCGCTTGGCCGGCTGCGCCGGTTCGAGGCGGACGATTTCGGCCCGACCCCCTCGCTGTCCGCGCCCACCCCGCCGAGCGCGGCCGCGCAGGCGACCGCCGCCGCGCGGATACCGAGGTTCTCGCCATCGGCGTCCCCCGCGCCGGGCGCGCCGTCCCTCAGCCCGGCCGCCGGCCCCTCCAACCCGGGAACGCCAGGCGCGCCGGGAGCCCCGGCGATCCCCGCGGGACCGGCCGCCCCGGGCCCGAACGCGCCAGGCTCGAGCGCGCCAGGCGGGGGCAACCTCTGGGAAAGCCCTCCGGACTGGGACAAGCCGGACTGGGGCGGCCCTCAGGTACCCGACACCACCCCGGCGCTGCCGGTACGCAACGGCAACGGCAGGTCCCCCGCAGCGGCCAACGCCGCGGCCAACGCGGCCAACGGCATCCCGGCAGCCGAGAACACGCCGCCGGAGGCGGCCAGCCCGCGCCCGCCGGCCCTCCCGCGCCCCCCGGCCGGTACTCCCGGATCCGCGGGCAGCGGCGGCCCGACCAGGCTGCCCTCCTTCGGCGGCGGCCAGCACCCGCACTCTCCGATCGGCGGCCAGAACGTCCGGGGCGGCGACGGCCCGAGCGCGTCGGACGCCGCGGGCGCGACCAACGCGATGCCGACAATGCCCCCGGGCCAGGGCTCGGACGGCGCGGCTGCCGACCCGAACTCGGTCACGATCCCGCCCGCGGCGACCCAGGACCAGCGGCTGCCGATCTTCGACTCCCTCGAGTCCGACTGGTTCCGCCGGAGCGGGACCAGCATGAACGCGGCCAGGCCGCAGCAGGCCGCCCAGCCTGCCGCCCAGGCCGCGGCCTGGAGTTCGCCCGCCGACGA
>JASHTQ010000216.1 GCA_030040475.1 Streptosporangiaceae bacterium | reverse complement strand
CTGGCTAGCAGCGGCCTCAGCAAGAAGGTATGGCTGTGGGACCTTGCTCTTCTCGGTAGGTAGCCGGCCGGGCTTAAACGGCAGGCCAAGGCTGATGAGACCTTATCCAGGCTCACGCCAGTTCGAGCAGCAGCCCGGTCAGCTCCTCGGGCCGGTTGCTGGCGATCATGTGGTTGGTGGCGATCTCCCGGTACCGCCAGGCGGGTGAGGCCTTGGCCCGGTCCGCGGCAAGCCAGAACGCATCGGCGCCCCGCGGCTCTCCGGTTGCCTTGATGTAGGTCCGGGTGAACGGGTAGTCCTCGAGCGGGCGCGCCAGCCGGACGGGCTCGGTAAAGCAGCCGACCGGGTGCGGGGTGCGCCGCGGCCCGGCCCAGGCGGCCTCGGCCGGATCGTCGAACTCCCGTGCCACCGGCGGCACCAGCCAGGCGTCGCCCGGCCCGATCACCCGGCCGCGCCCCGCCGCGGCTCCGGTGTGGTCATAGACCGTGTCGCCGTCCCCCGGCACGAACGCGTCGAGGTAGACCAGGTGCCGGACCCGGTCCCCGATGTGCTGCAGCGCCCCGGTGACCACGAACCCGCCGTAGGAGAAGCCGAGCAGCACGATCTCGTCCAGGTCCTCGTACAGCACGGTATTGACCACGTCGGTGACGTGCGTGGTCAGGCAGACCTGCGGCCCGGTCAGGTGCACCCGCTCGCCGATGCCGGTCAGGCTCGGCGTGAACACCGAATGACCGGCCGCCTGCAGCGGCCCGCGGACCTTGCGGAACCCGTGCGCGCCACCCCACGCCCCATGCACAAGCACAAAGATCGCCATGCTCTACTGTCGCTCCTGTGGTCCGCTACCGGGTACTGATCGCCGGCCAGGTCCAGGGCGTCGGCTTTCGCATCAGCTGCCGGCGCGTGGCGCTCGAGCACGGCGTGCGGGGCTGGGTACGCAACCTGCCGGACGGCCGGGTCGAGGCCGCCTTCGAGGGACCGGCCGACGACGTCCAGCACCTGCTCGACTGGGCCAGGCACGGCCCGAGAATGGCCGTCGTGGCCGACGTCACCGTGCGGGCCGAGCCGCCGGAGGGCCTCGCCTCGTTCCAGATCAGGTAGCGCGGAAACCCGCGAGGCGGGAAATGGCAGACGGTACGCTTACGGCGTAGAGCATGAGAGGCGCCCGAAATGGTAGCCGCGGAGTACAACCGGCTGGTCTACGACCTGACCGGCTGGCGCGGGGCGTTCCCGCTGATCATCCCGATCCGGGTGGGGGACTACTTCGAGCTGCGCGACGACGGCGTGCCGGTCCAGCTGGGCAACGCGTTCGACTGGCCGGGCTGGTCGCGGGACACGGTCGACAGCGAGGCGATCGCGGGTTCGGAGACCTACTACAGCGGCTGCCAGCGCAAGACCGGCGGCCAGGCAGGCGCGGGCGCCGGGGTGCCTGGCGGCATCGGCGTGCAGGCAACGCTCTCGCTGTCCTTCTCCAGCGAGGCGGGCTTCGTCCTCGCCTACGACGCAGCCACTAGGTCCCGCATCAGGGACCTGACCTCGGTCAGGAGCTCGATCCTCGACAGGGCAAGGTCGGGGGAGTGGCAGCAGAACTGGATCCTGGTCGTCGAGGTGATCGCCGCCGAGTCGGCCACCCTGGCCGTGGCCACGGAGAAGGGCTCCGAGCTCGACCTGCACGCCAACGCCGCCATCCCGGCCGACGTCATCGCCGGCGTCACGATCGCCAAGCCTTCCCTCGGCTGGACGGCCTCGAGCTGGAAGGGCAACGGCTACACCTCGCTATGCAAGCCGGGTACCCCGCTGTACCACTGCCTCAAGCTGCGCAAGAGCGTGTTCGGCCGCTGGCAGGCCGAACTCCTCGACGACAACGATCCCGCCGACTTGTTCACCGACGACCCGCTGGAGGGGTCAGGCTGACGGCGGATCGGTGAACTGGACGGTGCTCAGCCCGTAGACCGCGTACATCAGCGGGAAGAAGTTGTCGTCCGCGGCGGCCTCGTCGCTGACCACGCGGAAGGCGTCCCGCAGCGACCGGCGCTGCCGCACGATCTCCGCGAGCAGCCGCTGCCCGAACACGTCGGCGAACGTCGCGTTGATCGGCCAGTCGGTGCCGATGAACGCCTGCGCCCCCCACTTCTTCATGAAGAAGTCGACGAACGGCGCCCCGTAGATGCCGTCCTGCCGCCCGGAAGAACACGCGTTGAGGATCACGATGGGGTTGCTCTCCCGCGGCTGTCCCCAGCACCGTTCCAGCTCGTCCAGGGCCACCCGCTCACCCGCGCCGCTGGCGCCGAGGTCCAGCCAGTCGGCGTCGGCGTCGTCGTCCCTGTCGTCATAGTGCGCGAGCCTGGCGTGGCAGAACACGTAGAGCAAGTCACTGTCCTGCCCGCTCCTCGCCCAGTCCTTCAGGGCGGGCACGGTCACGACGGTGTCCTCGACGCGGAGCTGGGCGTCGCCGCGGTCGGCCAGGGTGCCGATGAAGGCGCGCTGTTCGGCGTTCCGCGGCACGTCGGCGCCTATCACCGGTTTCACCCAGCGGCGCCGTCCCCGCCAGGTGGGGCGGTCGACCGATCTCACCGAGCGGTAGATGTCGAAGCGCCGTCCCCAGAATCCGGCGGGGTCGACGTCGCCCGCGGACCGCAGGTCCCGGCCGCCGTCACCGGACCGGTCGTAGAGCAGCCCCCACGGCAGCGAGTAGCCGCGGGCGACAATCTGCAGCAGCGGCGGCGCCGCTTCGTCTCCCCGGTCGCGGAGGTAATCGGCGATCGCGCCCATCTCCGCCGGAAGCCCGCCGAAGATCGGCCGGGTCGGGGAGCGGAACAGGTGGTAGTGCAGCTGGGCGCCCGCCTTGGCCAGCTGGAGCTTGAGCTCGTCCGAGCCGGTCAGCCGCAGCGGCCGGTCCGGGTCACGCTGCAGCGACGCCAGCCGCGATGCCTCACGAAGGCGGTCGTACTGCGTGCGGGCGATGTCGGCGAGCTGCGCGGCCAGCTCGGGCGACAGCTGCTCGACCTCCTCGACCACGACGTCCCGGTGCCACAGATCGGCGCCGTGCTGGCGGATGCCGAGCTTGTAATCCGTGCTCGGCGCCCCCTGCACCGAGTGGCCCACCGACCGGATCGGCAGGCCGGCCGCGACCGGCCGCGACACGGCCGCGATCTCCGCGGCGCTGGCCACCACCTGGAGCTCGATGTCCTGCTCATCGACGCTCCCGTTGTCCACGATCAGCGACGTCCTGATGCTCGCCGGGCCGGCCAGGCGGGCGCGGTAATAGACGACGAACAGGTCCGAGCCGGCCGCCGTGCAGGTCATCGTCGCGCTCTCGGCCTTGCTCTGCCACTGCCCGGAGTACGGGAGGCGGAACTCGCCGTTCTCCGCCTCGAGCCGGTACCGTATCTGCCTGTTCAGTAGCCGCGAGGTCGGCTGCGGGCTGGTCAGGGCGCCCTGCTCCGCCTTCGGCCCCAGCCCCGTCTCCAGCTGATATTCGACGCCCGCCACCACCAGGTGCGGCTGGAGGGCCAGGACATCCGGGTCGCGCGGGAACCTGGTGTTCCAGAACAGCGTGGCCGGTTCCGCGGTCGCGCTCTCGAGGAAGCGAGGGCCGGCCGGCGAAGACGGACCCGGCTCGCCGATGCCCCCGGGAATCCCCCTCGTCGGCACCTCGGGGCGGGACTCCGGCGCAGGCGCCGGCGGTCCAGGCGTCGGCCCAGGCGCCAGCCAAGGCGTCGGCTCAGACACCGGCCACCGTGCCGGCGGCGCGCCGAACGAGGCCGGTCGGCCGTCGGCACGAGCGATACAGAGTCCCTCGGCCATGTCCACCGCCCCCAGGCTCGGCACCTGGCCGGCGGGCAGTTCCCGTACCCTGCGCGCCGCGTACTCATACAGATCGTCAAGCCCGACCCGGCCGCCCCTGCCCCTGGCGGCCGCCCCCGTCTGCAGCCCCTCCACCAGGGCGGCGGTGAGGGCCGGCCCCGCCGCCGCATAGCCGGGCCCGCCGAACGCGGCGATCACCGTCCGGCCCGGGCCACGGAACTCCCGCTCGATCCCCGGCCCGCCACCGCTCTTGGTCACCAGGTCCGGCCGGAACGCGACGTACTCCGCGCAGTCCAGCAGCAGCATGACTTGCCGCGAGCCGCTGGAGGAGAGCTGCCGGCTGACGAACTCGCCGGCCACCGCGGTCGCCGCCAGCCGGCCGGGCACGGTGTCCGCCGCCGCGAGATGCAGCTCGCCGGCCTCGTCCCTGATCCCGTAGCCGGCGTAGTACACGAGCAGCACATCGCCGGGCCCGCGCCCGGCGCAGAACTCCGCCAGCCGCGCGCGGATGGCCTGGACGGACGCGTTGACCAGCCGCCGCACGTCGAAGTCCCCGATGCCCGGATCCTCGAGCACCTCGGCCAGAGCCGAGGCAGCGGCCGCAAGCCGCCACAGCGGCGGCAGCCGCGCATCGCTGAACGCTCCGCTGGCAATGATCAGCGCGCTGCGCCTTTCGACCATCGTGAGTCCCGCCCTACCTGGACCATACGGCGCGCCACCCGCCTCCGCAGGCGCCGGCTCAGGCCGTACTACCACTGCCCGTTCGGAAATAAAATCCTAATCGCGCCCGAGTGCTATAGAGCCGGCGTCGCTCCGAGGATGATTACCTCGGCACCCAGGCTCGGGCCGTAAAACCACTCCCGTTCAGAAATTAAGTTCTTTTTCTCCCGGGCGTGCTGGCTCGCCAGCACCGCATCGATGGCCGCCCGCCTGGCCGCCATCGTCGCGGCCGGTATGGGCCGATCGAGCGCCCAGGCCCGGCGCACCCGTGGCCGTGACGCCCCGCTGGTCCCCGAAAAAATCCTGATCAGGGGCAGGTACCGGGCCGAATGGCACCACCATCTGGCGAACGCCGTGGAATACGGGTTGATTGTCTTCCGTATCCGCCGTTCGATCCGGTTCACCCGCGGCCTCCAGGCTCGGAAGGACCCCCTATACGTGCAGGTTACGCCAGGAACGCGCCGATGCGGTCGCTAGCGGCCCGAGCACGGCGCGCCTGGACCGGGACAAGTCGGTCGCCCGGGCCTTCGTACTGGCTCTGGGGCCTCGACAACGGCCTCGCCGCAGACCCCGAGCGCTGCCGTCGCATCGCCGCCGCGTTCGCCCCTGCCGCCGCCGCCGCGTTCGCCCCTGCCCCCGCAGCCGCGGATTAATTGAATGGCCGTGGCAGCGGTTTCCTGTAAACAATGACCTCGTGCCCGCGAACTACTTCGACGAGCGGATCGCCGCCACCTACCGGGAGAAATGGCCGGAGCTTTACCGGCCCGAGGTCATCGAGCCGACGGTGAGCTTCCTGGCCGGCCTGGCGGCCGGCGGCGCGGCCCTTGAATTCGGCGTCGGCACCGGCCGCATCGCGATCCCGCTCGGCCGGTGCGGCGTCGCGGTCCACGGCATCGACCTGTCCACGGACATGATCATGCAGCTGCGGGCGGAGCCGGGCGCCGAGTCCGTCGGCGCGACGGTCGGCGACTTCGCCACTATCGGGGTCGACGGCACGTTCCGCCTCGTTTACCTCATCCGCAACACGATCGCGAACCTGACCACCCAGGACGCCCAGGTCGACTGCTTCCGCAACGCCGCGGCGCACCTAGAGCCGGGCGGCTTCTTCGTCATCGAGCTGTACATCCCGGAGCTGCGCCGCCTGCCGCCCGGCGAGACCGTCCACCCGTTCACCATCACGCCCACCCACCTGGCCTTCGAGGAGTACGACGTCGCGACGCAGGTCGCCTACTCCCACCACTACTGGGTGACCGACGGCCAGCTGCAGACCTTCTCCGCCCCGTTCCGCTACGCCTGGCCGTCCGAGCTCGACCTGATGGCCCGACTGGCAGGCCTAACCCTCAAGGAGCGCTGGGCCGACTGGACCCGCGCCCCCTTCACCGGCGAAAGCCGCAGCCACGTCTCCGTCTGGCAGAAGCCGGGTTTGCCGGTCACCGCGGCTCCGCTCATCGGTCCCGGGTCCCAGTAGCCCCGTTAGTCCCACCCGTGCCCCCGAATGGGGCGTGGATGCCCCGACCATGCATATTGGCTGTGGCATCCATGCCGTACGCCGCGGGGCAGCCGATGCCAACGATGATGCTGTGACTGTCGAGCCAAGCCCCACGCCCAACCGCAGCCCGCCCGCGCCGAGGCGACTCCCGCTGCGCCGGGGCGACTCCCGCCCGCGTCCAAGGCAAAGCCCGCCGGCACTCAAGGCGACGGCCGACGGCGGTCGTGCCTGCTCGATAGCTCTGCCAACATCCCTACAGGTAGGTCCCATCAGGCCGCGGCAGCACCGGCGAGTGCACGGTCATGCCGAAGGCCGCGGCACCCGGTCGGCCCGCTGCCTGGCGCTGTCGTCGAAAAGGGCGGCGCGCAGCACGGCGTCTGCGGCGGCGAGCTGGGCCGGGGTGACCCGCGCGGCGACCTCGCGGTTGAGCTCCGCGATCACCGCGATGATCGCAACGGCGTAGTCGCGGCCGAGCGGGGTCAGGGTGACGTTCAGCTGCCTCGTGTCGCGCGAGTCCCGTCCGGTCGTGGCGTACCCCCGCTGTTCGAGCCCGTCGGCAACCTTCCTCGCCGCCTGCCGGGTCACGCCGAGGACCGTGCCAAGCCGGCCGATCGGCTGCGGGTCCCGCCACAGCGTCCGCAACACGGCCGCGTCGGTGCGCCGGTAGTCGGCGTAACCGAGCCTTTCCAGGCGGCTGCTCATCTGGCCGAGCCAGCTCTGCCTGGTCAGCGCCAGCAGGTCACCGAACCGGTACGTGGCATTTGACTTCGCGGCCATAACTCCAGCATACTAAAGATATGCAACTAGGTTGCGCTTTCTGGGAGCACGTTAGGCGGACGCGCCGCCAACGGTCGCCCGCCTCGAAAGGAACCACGGGAAAGGGGTCCCGATGACCACCGCCGTCTCACCGCCGCGACAGCGCCCCGCCCCGTCCCGCGCGAAGCCACTGGCCTGGCTCACGCTCGCCGGGGTCGTCGTCTACGTGGCCATCGACGTCCTGCTGGCGTTCCTGCGGCCCGGCTACAGCCTGATCTACAACGCGGAAAGCGACTACGGTCGCGGCCCGTGGTTCTGGGTGATGGACATCAACTTCCTGCTGCGCTGTGCGTTGTCGCTGGCCCTGGTCGTAGCCCTGGCTGAGGTCCTTCGCGCCGACGGCCGCTCCCGGACCCGCACCGGCCTGGCTTTGCTCGTCACCTGGGCGATCTGCTCCGGCCTGCTCGCGTTCTTCGCCGACGACATCGAGGGCACCCCACAGCACGGCAGCGGCGTGGTTCACCTGGTCCTCGCGTTCATCGCGTTCACGGCCATCGCGATCGGCGCCATCGTGATCTCCGCCAACCTCATGTCGGACCCGGCCTGGCGCCCCGCCGCGCCCGTCCTGCTCGCCATCTCGATAGCCGGCGCCGTCGCCTACCTGCTGCTCGGCGCCGCACTCAAGCACCACCACGCTCCCGGCGGCCTCTACGAGCGCATCTTCCTCGGCCTGGAACTCCTCTGGATCGTCATAACCGCCATCATCATCAGCCGCAGGACCCCGGCGCCCCGCCAGGAGTAACTCGGGCGCGCTCGCGCCGGAGGGGAGCGCGTGACTGCGCCCTGCGTGATCGTGGACACTTACCCCCCGAAGTGCGGCGGGTAAGTGTCCACGCTGATCGGCACCCCCCACATCTGAGACTCACGTGGCCTCTGGGGTTCGCGCCGGGGGAGCCGCGATGATTGTGGGTCAAAACTTCCCTCCTGGGGGTAGTAACGACCCACAATGATGGGGCAGGACAAAATCTGGGGTCGGTGGGGTCGCTCAGCGAGGCCGCGAGCACTCGGAATCCGGTCGCGGTACTGGCATGCACCCCCGATGCCGCCACATTCCAGCGCTACTCGGGTGTCGGATAACGTTCAGGCCATGCCGGGCACCATGCGATCCGGCCGCGCGCCGGGCGCCTGGCCGCTCCTCGGCCACGTCCTGAAGCTGCGGCGGCGCCCGCTCGAGCTGCTCGCCTCGCTCCCGGCCCACGGCGACCTGGTGGAGCTCAGGCTCGGCCAGAGGCCGGCGTACGTCCCGTGCCAACCCGAACTCGCCCACGAGGTACTCACCGACCTCCACGCGGAAACGGACTCGGTCCTCAACGGGAACGTCGCCGGCTGGGATCACCTGCCCCGCCTCGAGCTGACCTCCCGCGTAGTCCGTGAGGCCCTGCGCCTGTACCCGCCCGCCTGGGTCATCCCGCGGACCTGTACCCGCGAGACCAGCCTCGCCGGCCGCACCCTGAGGCCCGGAGCCATGGTCGTGTTCAGCCCTTACGTGCTGCACCGCCGCCCGGACGCCTACCCGGATCCGGATCGCTTCGACCCCGCCCGCTGGCTGAACCCGCCGCTGCGCAACGCCGTCCTGCCGTTCGGCGCGGGCGCCACCAAGTGCATCGGCGAGGAGTTCGGCCTGGCCGAGGCGACCCTCATCGTGGCCTCGATGGCCGCCCGCTGGAACCTCACCGGCGAGGAAGACGTGCGCCCGAAGGCCCGGGCGGTCCTGGTCCCCGCCGTCTTCCCGGTTCGCCTGGCGGCCCGCCGCCCCGCGCCCGCGACCCCGCGGCCGCGCTTACCCGGCCGGGTCCCGCAGCCAGCCGAGCACGTGCACGATGTCGGCGTCGGGGTCGGTGATCATGTGGCCGCCCTCTGGGCTGACCTCGACCTGCGCCGTGGGCAGGTGCGAGGCGAGCCACTGTCCGTGCCGCGGCGGCACGAAGGCGTCCGCGAGCCCGTAGGTCAGCAGCACGGGAACGCCGATCACGCCCAGGTCGAAGCCCCACGGACGGGTCTGGGCCAGGGTGTCGTCCACCCATCCCCAGACGCCGTGCGCGGCCTGCTCGGCCACGATCCGCCTGAACACCTCGACGATCTCAGGCCGCAGCATGACCTCGCGATCCACGTCGGTGACGTCATCGCCGACCAGTCCGGCCGGGTCGGTCGCGAGCCCGTCCTCCAGGTCACGCTGCCGCGCGGTCAGGCCGCGGAGAAGGACCTCCGGCCCGGCCAGCGCCCAGTCGACCTCCTCGGCGTTCTCGGCCGTCTGCCCGGCCAGCCACTGATCGTGCGGCAGGCCGCCGAGCCCGTACGGGGCCAGCCCGGACTGGCAGGCAACCCGCTCGACTCGCCCGGCCAGCAGCGCGGCACAGGCCAGCGAGCCCGGCCCGCCGCCCGAGCCGCCGGTTACCCCGAAACGCTCCAGGCCCAGCGCGTCCGCGACGGCCAGCACGTCGGCCGCCTCGTCCGCGACGGTGCGGCCGGCGTTGCGGGAGGCCTGGCCGTACCCGGCCCGGTCGAAGGTGATGTAGCGGACCCGAGCCCGGGCGTAGACCGACTCGTCGGGCCACCGGCCGAGCCGGCAGCCGGGCGTGCCGTGCAGACCGATCACCGGGTAGCCGTCCGGATCGCCGTCGCAGTAGGCGGTCTGGCGCCCGCCGGGCAGGGCAAGCAGGTGGGTGCGCATGGTCCCGACCCTAGCCTGCACAATGGTGAACGCCGGGACCGAGCAACCGCCGAGGGCAGCAGACATGTCCGACTACTTCGACCTGGGGACCTACGCCAGGAACGTCACCACGGAATCGGCGCACGCCCGGCTGTGGGTCAACCGCGGGCTCGTCTGGGCGTACGCGTTCAACCACGAGGAGGCGGCGGCCTGCTTCGAGCGCGCGATCGGGGCCGACCCCGGCTGCGCGCTCGCGCACTGGGGCCTGGCCTACGCGCTAGGCCCGAACTACAACAAGCCCTGGGAGGCCTTCGACGAGGCCGACCTGTCCGCGTCGGTGTCTCGCGCCTTCACCGCGTCCCGGGCGGCGATCGAGGCCGCCACCGTACCGGTCGAGCGCGCGCTGGCACACGCGCTGGCCGCCCGCTATCCCCGAGCCGAGCCCCCCGCCGCCCACGCCCAGCCCCCGGCCGGCAACGCCGACGTCGCGGCGTGGACGGCGGACGCCAACGCCTGGAACAGGCAATACGCCGACGCGATGCGATCGGTCTACCGGGACTTCCCCGACGACCTCGACGTCGCCGCGCTGTTCGCCGACGCGCTGATGAACCTGACCCCGTGGGCACTGTGGGACACCAAGACCGGCGAGTCGGCCGAAGGCTCGGCCACCCTCGAGGCCAAGGCCGTCCTCGACCGCGCGATCGAAACCGGGGAAGGCCGGCAGCACCCCGGCCTCCTGCACCTTTTTATCCACCTGATGGAGATGTCGGCGAGCCCGGAAGACGCCCTCCAAGCAGCCGAACTCCTCCGCGACCTCGTCCCGGACGCCGGGCACCTGCGGCACATGCCGACTCACCTGGACGTCCTGTGCGGCGACTACCGCCGGGTCGTGGCCTGCAACACCGCGGCGATCAAGGCGGACGAGAAGTTCGCGGAAGCCCGCGGCGCGATGAACTTCTACACCCTGTACCGCGCGCACAACATCCATTTCAAGATCTACGGCGCGATGTTCCTCGGCCAGCAGCGCACCGCCCTGGAGGCCGCCGACCAGCTAGCCGCCGCGATCCCCGCCGAGCTCCTCGAGATAAGAGTCCCCCCGATGGCCGACTGGCTCGAGGGGTTCGTCCCGATGAGGATGCACGTGCTGATCAGGTTCGGCCGCTGGCAGGACATCATCGACACCCCGCTGCCCGCCGACCAGGACCTGTACTGCGTCACCACCGCGATGACGCACTACGCCAAGGGCATCGCCCACGCCGCCACCGGCCGCCTCGACAACGCCCGCGACCAGCGCGCGCTGTTCAAACACGCACAGCACAACGTCCCGCCGTCGCGCACCGTGTTCAACAACACCTGCCAGGACATCCTGACAGTCGCCGAGGCCATGCTCGACGGCGAGATCGCCTACCGCGAAGGCAGTTACGAGAACGCCTTCGCCCGCCTGAGGCAAGCCGTCGAGCGAGACGACGGCCTGCCCTACGACGAGCCGTGGGGCTGGATGCAGCCGGCCCGCCACGCGCTCGGCGCGCTGCTGCTCGAGCAGGGCCACGTCGCCGAGGCCGAGGCTGTCTACCGCGCCGACCTCGGCCTGGACGACACCCTCCCCAGGGGATGCCAGCACCCGGCCAACGTCTGGAGCCTGCACGGCTACCACGAATGCCTGACCCGCCTTGGCAAGCACGAACTGGCCGGCGTCGTCGCCCAGCAGCTCAAGGTCGTCGCCGCCCACGCCGACGTGCCGATCACCGCGTCCTGCTACTGCCGCCTGACCGCCTTATGGCTGGAAGGCGTAGATGGTGCCGGACGCGCTGCCGTAAACGACCCCCGAGCCGGGCGTGATGCTGTCCACCGGGCCCAGTGCGGCACTCTGCCACACGTTCGCGCCGGTCGCCGGGGACAGCGCGCGCAGGACGCCGTCGCTGAAGCAGGTGTACAGCAGGCCGCCGGCCGCGTCGATCGTCCCGCCGATGGACTGACCGGGAAACGAGCGGTGCCACACCGTCCGGCCGCTGCGCGCGGCCAGCGTGTAGATCGCGTTCCCGACCGTGGCGGCTCCGTTCAGCAGGTTGACGTGGACGAAGACCTGGCCGCCCGCGCCGGCGATGCTGCTGTAGGTCTGCTTGTCGAAGTTCGCGTGCCACAGCAGCCGCCCGGTGGCCGCCTGCAGCCCGAACGTGAGCTGGCCCGCGTCATAGCTGGGCGACTCGGTGGGAGTACCGGCGACCGCTCCGTCCAAGACCAGGAGCGTCGAGGCGACCGAGGGGGCCGGCGCGGCCCACCGCAGCCGCCCGGTCGGCACGTCAAACGCCGCGACGCCGCCGCTCGTCTGCGCCACGTACAGGACGCCGCCGCCAGCCACCGCGCCGGTGCCGAACCCGCCGGACGCCAGCGGGCCGTGGCGCCAGACCGTGCCGCCGGTCCCCGGATCCAGGCCCGCCACGTCGCCGTCCGCGCCGAGCACGCACACGATGCCGTTCGCGTACACCACGAAGTAGGTCGGGAGCTGCGGCGGGAAGCCGGGCTCGACGCCGGCCGCGGGCACCGACCACAGCTGCTTGCCGGTCGCGGCGCTCAGCGCGGCGACCCGCATGGAGCCGACGGCGAATACCCGGCCGCCCGACGCCGCCAGCGGCAGGTAGCCGGCCGAGTCATTGCCGAACGTCCGCCGCCACACCGTCTTCCCGGACGCCGCGCTCAGCCCGTAGACGTTGCCGAACCCGTCGCCCGCGCAGACGATCTCCCCGGCCGGGACCACGCCGAGCACGTATTCGCCGTCGACGAACGGCCTGCTCCGCCACAAGATCTTGGGCGGCGGCTGGCGCACCGTGACCTCGGCCGTCGCGGCGCCCGACGACGCGCACCCCGCGGCGGACAGCCCGGCCAGCGCGCCGAGGCCGGCCAGCGCCCGCCGTCGGGTGAAGATCTCCCGCGGTCCGCTCACACCCATCGCCGCCATACTAGGCACTGTCCGTAGCCAGATCCGCCGGCTGCCGGGTAACCAGGCTCGGGCCGTAGCACCACCGCCCGTTCGGAAGTTTTCAATTTTTTTTATCCCGAACGGGCAGTGGTGCTTCCCACGGCAACCGGACACCGTCCCCCGTGGGTACCCAGCTAGCCGTTGCAGGCGCTCACGTACACATACTTGGAGACTGCGGGCTGGGTCATGTTCTGCCTGGTGATCGCTACCAGCGGCGTGCCGATGCTGGCGGTCACCGGCTTGCCGAGGATCGCGTTCACGGCCTGCTGCACGCCGTCTTCGCCCTCGAGGTAGGGGTCCTGGGCGATCGCGAGCTGGATCGTGTTGGACTGCAACGCCTGCATCTGCTGCGGGTCGGCGTCGAAGGTGGCGACCTTGACCGTGCCGGACTTGCCGGCGTGATCGACGCCGGTGGCCGCGCCCTGCGCGCTGAGCACGTTGGTGGCGAACACGCCGCTCAGGTCGGGGTGCGCGGTGATGTCGCCCTCGACCTGGCTGGCCGCGGTGGCCGCGCTGTCGTTGTCGTACTGCACCGGCAGCACCTTGATGTTCGGGTACTTCGCCGCCATCTCCTGGTCGAAGCCCTGGATCCGGGCGTCGGTAGTGCTGATGCCCGGCATGACGTTGATGACCGCGACCGTGCCCTTACCGCCGATCGCGGCGCCCAGGGAGTCGGCGGCCAGCTTGCCGCCGCCGATGTTGTCGGAGGTAATCCGGGACAGGCCGAGCGACATGTCGCTGGAGTCGGTGTCCACGAAGATGAGCTTGATGCCCTCGGCCTGGATCCGCTGCAGTTCGGGGTTGAGCGCGGTCGCGCTGGTCGGGGCGACGATCAGCGCGTTGGGCTTGGCGGCCGCGACCGCGTTGAGGATGGGCGCCTGCTCGCTGACCGAGAAGTCCGGCGGGCCGTTGACGGTCAGGTGCACGCCGAGCTTGGTCGCCTCGGCCATCGCGCCGCATTCCATGGTGACGTAGAAGTCGTCGCTCTTGGTACCGACGATGAGCTCGACGTTCTTCCCGGCGAGGGACGCGGCCGCGCTGCTCGTGCCGGTGCTCGGGCTGGTGCTTGTGGTGCTGCTGGTACTGCTGGCGCAGGCGCTCAGGACCAGCCCGACGACCATGGTCGCGGACAGTCCGACGGCGCGTGCCTGGAAGCTTCGTGACATTGGGCCTCCTGAGGGGTGCTGGGGAGTGGGGCCGCGCACGGCATCGCCTTACATGCGCTCACGCAGCCTGCGGCGGAACTGATCGAGATAGACGGCGGCGGCGAGCACCGCCCCGGTGAGCACGTACTGCCAGTACTGGTTGACGCCGACGATGATCAGACCGGTCGCGAGCATGGCGGGGATGTACACCCCGATCAGCGTGCCGACCATCGAGCCCCGGCCGCCGAACAGGCTGGCCCCGCCGAGGACCACGGCGGTGATCACCGTCAGGTTGTCGAGCGGGTGCCCGGAGATCGTGGTGGTGCCGAAGTAGCCGAGGTCCAGGATCCCGGCCAGGCCGGCCAGCATCCCGCTCAGCGCGTACACCTTCAGCAGGTGCCTGCCGACCTTGATGCCGGCCCGGGTTGCCGCCTCCGGGTTGGAACCGATCGCGTACGTGTACCTGCCGAACTGCGTGTAGGCCAGCACCAGGCCGAAGACCAGCGTGGCCGCGAACGATATGACGATCAGCCATTGCACGCCGAAGATGCCGCCGACGCCGATCGAGCTCACCAGCCGGTTCGGCACGGTCCGCAGGTCCGAACCGCCGGTGATCAGGTAGCTGATGCCCTCCGCGCCGCCGAGCCCGGCCAGCGTCGCGATCAGCGGCGGGATCTTCGCCACGGCGACGAGGAAGCCCTGTACCAGGCCCCAGCCCGCGCCCACGGCCAGGCCGATAAGCGCGCCGAGCCAGATGATGCCGGTCGAGGCGTTCGGGCCGCCGTGGCTGAGGTAGAACTCGCCGGCCACCACGCCGGACAGCACGAGCACGAACCCGACCGACAGGTCGATGCCCGCGGTGATGATGACGAAGGTCTCGCCGATGGCCATCAGCAGGAACGGCGCCGCGCCCTGGCTGATCAGCGACAGGTCGGTCAAGGTGAGGAACTTGCCGGGCGCGGCCGCGGTGAAGTAGGCCATCTCGATGATCAGGGCGACGAAGGTCCAGGTCACGTTCCCCGTGACCAGCCTGGCGGCGAGCTTGCGCGCCTGCCCGCCGCCCCGTCCCCGCGGGGGACCGAGCATGAGGTCGCTGCCCTGCTGGCCGGCCTTGACGGCGTCGGTCTCGCCGCTCATGCCGGGTCCCTTCCGGTACCCCGGGGATCGGCGATGTCCAGGGCGCCGGTCATGGCGCCGACGAGCTGGTCCACGGAGGTCTCCGCGGCGTCGAACCTGGCCACCCGGCGGCCCAGGCGCAATACCTCGACCCGGTCCGCGACGGCGAGCACCTCGGGCATGTTGTGGCTGATCAGGACCACCGATATGCCGTTGCCGCGGACCCGCCTGATGTTGTCGAGGACGCGGCCGCGCTGCACGACGCCGAGCGCGGCGGTGGGCTCGTCCATGAAGATGACCTTGCTCGCGTGGGCGACCGCGCGGGCGACGGCTACCGACTGCCGCTGGCCGCCGGACAGCGTGCCGACGGGGGCGGACACGTCGGGCAGTTCGACGCCGAGGTCCGCGAACGCGCGAACGGCACGGCGGCGCATCTCCGCGCGGTTCAGCACCCGCAGGAACGGGATCAGGTAGATCTCCCGGCCCAGGTGGAGGTTCGCGGCCGCGTCCAGGTCGGGAGCCAGCGCGAGATCCTGGTACACGGTCTCGATCCCGTACCGCCGGGCGTCCAGCGGGCTTGACAGCTGCACGGGCCTGCCGCCGACCAGGATCTCGCCGTCATCGGGCCTGATCGCACCGGACAGGATCTTGACCAGGGTGCTCTTGCCCGCGCCGTTGTCTCCGATGAGCGCGACCACCTCGGCGGGGAAGACCTGGAAGCTCGCGCCGTCCAGCGCCCGCACGTGCCCGTAGCGCTTGGCCAGATTCCTTGCCTCCAGCAACGGCTCCCGCGCCGCCCCCGCCTGCGCCGCCCCCGCCAGGGGATCGCGCGCCGCCCCCGCCTGCGCCGCTGGCAGGGGATCGCGTGCTGGCCCTGGCTGTGCCGCTGGACTGGGTTCCGCCACCGCCGCGCCCTCCGGTCCGCCCAGGTCTAGGTCCCGGCCATTGGTTGGTAACGTTAACATCCTTTCGCCCGATCTTGAGGTGATTCGGCGGCGAAGTCAAGGGGTATTGCCCGCCACGCGGGGATTTGGTATGAAGCCTTGACGTCATCTGGCTGATAACGTTCACATAAGACGGCGAATGAGGGCGGGCCATGGTCACCAGGCGACCTACCATGCGAGACGTCGCCCGGGTCGCGGGCGTCAGCCTGATGACCGTCTCGCGCGTGGTCAACAGGGAACCCGGCGTGCAGCCCGAGACGGCGGCCAAGGTGGAACGCGCGATCAGGCAGCTCGGCTACCACCGCAACGACGCGGCCCGTCAGCTCCGGCGCCATTCCGAGCCGACGCAGACGATCGGCCTGCTGGTGGACGACATCGCCAACCCCTTCTTCGCCACCATGGCCCGTGCCGTGGAGGATGCCGCGAGGCTGCATTCCTGCGTCGTGCTCATCGGCAGCTCGAACGACAGCCTGGCCAGGGAACGCGAGGTCATCGCCGCGTTCTGCGCGCGGCGCGTGGACGGCGTGATCCTGGTCCCCGCGGCAGGCAGCCACCGGTTCCTGCGCGCGCAGCAGGATCTCGGCGTCAAGGTCGTCTGCGCGGACCGGCCGGCCGCCGGCCTGAGCGTCGACACCGTGCTGGTGGACAACAGGCACGGCGCGCACGCGGCGGTGCGGCACCTGATCGGCTACGGCCACCGCCGCATCGGGTACCTGGGCGACCGCGAAGACATCTGGGCCGTGCGCGAGCGGTACGCCGGCTTCGCCGAGGCCCTGGCCCACGAGGGCCTGGTGCCGGCTCCCGCCCACGTGCGGCACGGGCTGCGCGGCCGGGCCGAGGCAGCCGAGGCGGCGGCCGCGCTAATCCGTCAGCCGGAGCCGCCCACCGCCATCTTCGCCAGCAACGACCTGGTCACGATGGGCGTCATCGACGCGCTGCAGGACGCAGGACGCTACGGGCCGGCCGCCGAAGGACCCGGTCGCCGGCGGGGCGACGGCACCGGCAGGGTCGCGCTTGTCGGCTTCGACGAATTCGCGCTTGCGGACAAGCTCGCCACACCGGTGACTGTGGTCGCCCAGGATCCGGCGGCCATCGGAGCGACGGCCGCGCAACTGCTGTTTGCCCGGATCAACGGCGACACATCCTCACCACGCGACATCGTGCTCCTCACCCGCCTCATCGCGCGCGGCTCCGGCGAGATCGCGTCCGCGGCCCGCTAACGCGGCGGGCAGGCAGCGGACGCCCTGGACGGCACCGGTCAGCGTGCAAGGGCCGGCCGCGTGCGGGATCAGCACCGTGCTGCCCCGGCCGACCGGTAGCGAGCCGCCGTTCTCGGTCGAGAGGGAACCCCGCCCGGCGGTCACCACGAGTACCCCGTAGCTCCGCGACAGGTGCCGGCTTGCCGAACGGGTGTCCACGCGCTCGGCCACGAAGAACGGGTCTCCCTCCGCGGGCAGCAGCGAGCCCACGGCGCCGCTCAGCGGCCGGCCGCGCAGCGCGTCGAGCCGCTCCGGCGGGCAGGCGCGCCGGTTGACGCAGGCCAGAGCCTCCTCCAAGGGCAGGCCCAGCGTCGCCTCCCGCTCGGCCAGACCGAACGAGTCCCACTCCAGCATGATCGACAGGTCCGCGGGCTCCTGAAGCTCCACGACCAGGATCCCGGCGCTGATCGCGTGCGGCGTCCCGGCCGGGCACAGCACGCTGTCGCCGGCGGCAACAGGCACCCGGTTGGTCACGGCCAGCATCGCCTCGATGTCATGGCCGCGCGCCCAGCCGATGAGCTCGTCCGCGCCGACGTCCCGGCTGAAGCCGACGTAGACGGCCGCGCCGGGCTCCGCCTCGAGCACTATCCACGCCTCGGTCTTGCCGTGCGGCCGCGCCAGGTGCTCCGCGGCGAAGCGCCTGTCCGGATGCACGTGCACGGGAAGCCGCTGGCCGGCATCGAGCAGCTTCACCAGCAATCCGGTGTCACTGCCGTACCTGGCGACGTGATCGGCGCCGAGCCACGCCTCCGGATCGGCGGCGACCGCCTCGGCCAGCAGCGAGCCGTCAGGCAGCCGCGTCATCCCGTCCGTCTCGGTGCCGAACCTTGCCGTGACCGAGGCGATCCAGTCCTCGGGCCGGCCGGCCTGCCCGGATGTCCCGCGCAGCCCGTCGATCCGGCCGTCGCCGCGGTAGAACATCTCGGGCATGTTCGGCCCGAGCACGATCGGCTGCACGCGCATGACCTTACCGGGACCGAGGTTGCTCAGACACGTTGAACGCCAATGGTCAGGCGCAGGTCAAGCCACTCACCAGGCAGCCATGACGTGTCGTCGGCTCGGTTGCTTTCTTTACACCCGATCTTCAGCGCCAGACGATTGCCAAACGGGCCGTGCTGACGCGTGCTGCCGGCACCCTTGGATTGGACGGCGATAAAAGGCGTCCCTCCGGGTGAGCTGATGGAAAGCCAGTTCAGACCGTCCACGCTGGTATGGAAGGACCACCAGAGCCAGCTTCCGCCTGACTGCCTGCCGCCATTGGACAGCGTGGCGACGAAGCTAAGAGCCGTACCGAACTGCCCGGGGATCGTAAGAATCACCCGGTTATCGATCCCGCGGCCAATCTGGACCTCGCCGATATTGAAGGTTTGTTCCTCGTAATGCACGTAGGCTCCCTGCCGTGCGGCGGCCTGGGCCGCCCCCCTGGAAATCTCACCAGCGACTTGAGATGCGACAACGGCGTGCAGCCGCGCTGCTTCCGCTTGCCACGCCCAGGCCTCTTGCTGGCGTTCATATTGGTCGAAGTAGAAGCGTTCAGCGGGGGATGGATGCACCGCGCCTCCTGGTGGCCAAATGCCCGCGGTTTCGCCCGCGGGCAACACTTACCTGTAGCACGATAGCTGCCGCGCCGCGGCCGACCCCCGGCTCCGGCTCCGGCTCCGGCTCCGGCTCAGGGCGGCGTACGCCATCCCCGCGATCGACTGGCGGTAACCCGCGCGGAGCGGCGCGAGGCCGCGGTGATGATCGAATGCTGACCGCCTGCTAGCGGCTCCGGACAGACTCGACGTGCCGGGCACGCAGTCACTCAGGAGGTGAGCATCGAATGGGTCGATGGCGTCTTAGCGCCGCCCTCACGCGCTTCACGATCGCTGGTCTCGTCACGGCCGGCCTGGCGATGGCGCCGTCCGCCGTGGCCTGGGCAGGCACGGGCGGCTCGGCCGCGCCCGCCGCGGCGAGCGTCAAGGTCAAGATCGTCGACTGGGACAAGCTCTGCATGACCCTGCCAGGCGGCTCGCGCAGCGCGGGTGTCCAGGTGATTCAGTGGGGCTGCAATGGCAGCGCGGCGGAGTACTGGTGGCTCGTCCCGATCACCTCGGGCGCCGACGCCGGCTTCTACAAGCTCCGGAATTACCATTCCGGCCTGTGCCTGGAGCCGTACCGGGACAGCAACCAGCGCGGCACCGCGGTGGTGCAGAACAAGTGCCGGTCGACCGTCTGGCAGGTGTGGGATCTGTACTACGACGGCAGGGACGGCGGCTACCTGATCTACGAGGTCGCCAACACCGGCCGCCAGGCCTGCCAGTTCGTCTCCGAGGGCGAGGCCTGCGGCATGCACCCCGACGGCAACAGCCACTCCGCCGGGGTGGGGATCTACCTGAACTACACCTACGGAAGCAAGACGTTCCTGTGGAGCCTGCCGTGAAACCGAGCAGGCCACCTGGTCAGGGCGGCCAGCCGTCTCGGCATGCTGGCCCTGGCCCTGGCCCTGGCCGCTGGCGCGCTGGCCGGCCTCAGCGCGCCCCGCGCGGCGGCGGCCCCGTCCGCCCCGTCCGGCGGACTGCAGCTGAGGCTTGCCGGCATCGCCGAGGTCGAGCTCATCAACGAGGACGGGAACTACTGCCTGGACGCCAACGACTCGGGGTCAACGGCGGGAAAGAACGGCGACAAGGTCCAGCTGTGGAAATGCACCGGGAACGCCAACCAGTTCTGGTCCCCTGGTGCTCAAGACAGCGCGGGCTTCGAGACCCTGTTCAACGACGAATACCAGTCGAAATGTCTCAACGCGAACGACTCTCCTAGCCTCGGTGACGGCAGCAAGGTCCAGCTGTGGGGGTGCGGCGGCGTGGCCAACGACATGTGGGACGTCACCAACTGGGCGGACTGCGTCCAGAACTCGATGGTGTCGGCGTTCGTCCCGTCGGCGACGACCACGGTCTTCCCGCTGGGGCCGAAGGCGATCGCGTCGATGCTGGCGGACGAGGGGGAAAACGTTGCGAGCGTCTTGTCCGTGGCCGTGTCCCACACATCTACCTGGCCTGAAGAATCGCCGGCCGATTCGTATCGGAGAGCGACGCCTGCGACGCGCCAGGATGGCAACTGCCGCCAGGCGCGGGGGATCTGCCCGGGCAATCCCAGCGGGGTAGTCCGCACCGGGAACGGCAATCGCGCCGGAACCGACAGCGCGCAGCCGGAGACGCTGAGCTTCGCACCCGAATCGTAACGGGGTGACCCGGATCAGCCGCCCGCCAGCACCGGCAGCGATACGGACGAGGGGTGCTCGGCGTCGCGGTAGATCTCGAAGCTGCAGCGCACCGCCCGCCTGGCGGTGGCGAACGGCTCCCCGGTGCCGAAGTTCCGCGCGAACCGCGGGAACGCGCCGCCGCTGACCTGCACGCGGATGCGGTGCCCGGCCAGGAGCCGGTAGCCGGTCGGGTAGAGCTCCACCTCCACCCCTAGCACGCCATCGTCAAGAACCGTGACGTCGGCGGCGGGCACGGTCTGCGGGCTGAGCCGCCTGATGCCGTCCACGATGTTCCGCGAGACGCCGTTGGCGTCCACGTCGCAGACCCGGACGTACACGTCGGCGTGCTTGCGCCCGGTCCGCACGAAGATCCGCGCGCTGACCGGACCGACCAGGTCAACGTCGGCCGCCAGCGGCTCGCTGGTATAGGTCAGCACGTCGGGCCTGGCCTCGATGCCGGAGTTGTCGACCTGCTTGCCGGGCGGCTGCAGCAGCGGCCCGCCCGCCGAAGGCGTCGGGTCCGCCGGGTCGTAGACGAACGTGTCCGGCGCGCCGGCGTCGCCGGGCTCGGCAGCCGAGCGGGACAGGCCGCCCCCGGCGCGCAGGTACCAGGCGGTCGCCTCGGCGCCGGGCGGCGGCCACGAATCGAACTCCAGCCAGTCACCGGCCCGCTGCAGGAAGACCCGAACCGGCGCGCCCTGCGGCGGCGCGCCGCCGTCCAGCTGGTGCGACAGCCACACCACGTCCGACTGGATCATGGCCTTCAGCTCGGCGGGCTCGCCGTGCAGCCACGGCCCGACGGTGATCCGCGCGGTGCCGCCGGCCGCCCTGATCGCCGCGAAGTCGCGCAGCTGCAGCGGCACGAACAGGTCCCACCATCCGCTCACCATGTTGACCGGCGGCAGCCGGGTCAGGTCCGCGCGGTCGTGATCGGTCCCCGTCCAGAACTCATCGCCCGGTACGGAGTGCCCGGTCCAGTCCCGCCAGAACACGACCGGCGCGCCGGCCACGTCCACGTCGGCCGCCTGCAGCGGGACCTTCCGCAGCGCCCGCCGCATCCTGGCTGCCTGCCGCGGACCCGGGACGACGCCGAGCAGCCCCCGTTCCTGCCTGCCGATCAGCCCGACCCAGTTCAGCGTGTTCTGCAGGCTCGGCACGCCGTGCTGGTAGAACGCGGCGCTGAAGTTCGCCGTGGTGACGTGCATCGACACCGAGGCAAGCGGCGGCTCGGCGTACGGCGCGACCGCCCACTGCGTGTGCCCCAGGTACGACGCCCCGGTCATCGCCACCCGCCCGTCGCACCACGGCTGCCCGCGCAGCCACGCGACCGTCGCCAGGCCGTCCTCCCGCTCGCTGGTGAACGGCCGGAACAGCCCGCCAGAGCCGAACGTCCCCCGCGTGCTCTGGATGAACACCTGGAACCCCCGCCGCGCCAGCGGCGCGGCAAACACCAGCCCCGCCACCCCGGATCGGCCGTACGGCGAGCGGATCAGCACGACGGGCAGCGGGCCGTCCTCCCCGGCCGGCCGGTAGTGATCGCCGAGCAGCGCCACGCCGTCCGGCATCGGCACCGCCACATCCCGGCTGACCACGTACGGCTCCGTCCCCGACCCAAGCCCGAGCAGCCGGTCGGTCGCCAGGCCGGCGATGCGGGTCAGCGGATTCATCGGTCTTCCTCCGTCCCGAGCGGTCACCACTGCTGATCGCAGGTTACCCGCAAGTAGCCACCAACAGGCCGTCAGCCTTCGGTCAACGCCTCCTGCGCTACCGCCTCCCGGATCGGGGCTTGTGGGACCCGAGCCCCGATATACGGGGCCTGTGCGACACGCACCTCAGACGGGGGCGGCGCCGGCTGCGGCTGGCGGTGCCGGTGAGGTACATGAGGCAGCAGAGAGGGCTTGCAGGGCGGCGATGTGTGCCGGCGCGTCCGCGTCGCCCGCCAGCGCCCGCTGGGCGACGAATCCCAGGAGCACCGACTGCATCAACTCTGCCATTCCGTCTGGGTCGACGGCTGGGTCGAACGTCCCGGCCGCCTGCCACCGCCGCACCACGTCGGCGAGCAGTTCGCGCTGCCTGCGGTAGGCGGCATGGGTGCGCGCCCTGAGTACGGGGTCGCTCTGCGAGTGGCTCCAGCCGTGCAGGGAGATCTGCAGCCGGTCGATGCCGTCATCCTTGTCCTGGCCGAACTCCGTGATCGTGCCCAGCAGTCGGGCCATGAACTCGGGCAGCGGCGGCGGCGCGGGGTCGCGGAGGATCGGGAGCATCTGCTGGCCCATCGCGGCCGTTCCCTCGGTCACGACGGCGTTGATGATCTCGTCCTTGCCCTTGAAGTAGCCGTAGACGGCGCCGGTCGACAGGCCGGACCTGGCGATGATCATCTCCATCGACACCGCCTCGAGGCCGTGTTCCTGCAGGCAGGCACGTGTCGCCTCGAGGATCTGCTCGCGCCTGGCCTCGCGGCGCTCTTCGGTAATCCGGGGCATGCCACCCAGCCTACCTCAAAAAGAAAGAATATTCACTCTTGAGAGGTTGGGACCGCCTCCGTCACCATACAAAAAGAATATTCATTCTTTAAAGGAGACAGGTCATGACCGGCGAGGTCCGAACCGGCGGCCCGCAGGCCGGCAACACGATCGTCACCGTCGTCGTCTGCGTCGCCCTGGGAGCGGTCTCGGCCGCGATGGCGTCACTGAACGTCGCGATCCCAGGCCTGGTCCGCAGCACGCACGCGAGCCAGACCCAGCTCGAGTGGATCATCGACGCCTACCTGCTGGTCTTCGCCGTCCTGCTGCTTCCGTCCGGTGCTCTCGGGGACCGTTACGGGCGCCGCAGGGCGCTGCTGGGCGGGCTCGTCGTGTTCGGCGCCGCCTCGGCCTGCGCGAGTGGTTCTCCTGGCGGGCCGCCTTCGCCGTCAACGTGGTCCTCGCCGTCGTGGCCATCGCCGGCACGCTCCGCTTCGTCCCCGAGTCCGCCCAGCCG
>JASHTQ010000215.1 GCA_030040475.1 Streptosporangiaceae bacterium | reverse complement strand
CGGCGTGCCGTACACCTCATGGAGTTCTGCGATGAGCTTGATCTCGATGCCGACCACCACCAGGGTTTCCGCGACCACCTCCGCGGGGATGGCGGGCAGCACCGGCAGCACGGCCCAGACCCCGGCCGCCCCGCCCGCCGCGGCCGACGCGCGTGCCGCGCCCTCGATCAGGGCGTCGGCGATCTCCTCGGCCGGCTTGCCGGGAAACTGCGCGTGCAACGTGGCGGCATCGCGTACCCGCAGCCGCGGCGCCATCGCGGTGACCTGGGCGGCCAGCCGTCCGGTACCTGAGCCTGCGCCGTGCCGCGCGGCCCGGACGCCGCGGCCCGCCGCACGTGCTCCCGAGGTCGCCGCCCTGGTGAACGAGGCGACGAGCCTGCGCCGGTCTCGCGGGTCCTTGGCCTCGGTGAGGTCCGCCGCCACCACGGCGGCGCCGGTCGCGATGTCATCCGCTTCGGTCATGGCGTACACCTACCCCGCCTGAATGCGTTCAGTTCGGGTTGTACGGTGCATATCTCAGATCCGGCGCCGGCCGGGACGTGGTGGTGCGCAGCATGCCGGTCTCCCTGGACAGCAGCGCGCGCTCCGCGGTCAGCCGCCGCATCGTGTCGTCCTCGGCCAGCAGCGCCTGCCGTTCGGGCAGGTCGATGACCATGGCCGCGGCGACGATGAACGACAGCAGCGCCGGCTCGTCGGGCAGGTCCCCGACCGCCACCGTGGCGCCGCCCCATTCGGTCAGCGCGTCCAGGTAGGCACGGAAGGCGGCCTGCGCGGCGCGCACCGCCGGCCCGGCCGCGGCCTGGTCGACAACCTCCTCGGCGAGCGGCTCGATCTCGCCCTGGTAGTAGGGCAGCGTGTCGTCAAGTCCGATGAGCCTGAATCGCCGGGTACCGACGGTGACCAGGTCGAAGCGGCCGTCGGTGTGGCTGTCGACCCGGCGCAAGGTCGCGATGCAGCCGATCTCGTACAGCGAGTGCACCCCGTCGATGCCGGTTTCCCTGCCCTTGCGGATGGCGATCACGCCGAACTGCCGCGGCTCCGGCCGGCCGAGCAGGTCCCGGACGAGCTGCCGGTACCGCTCCTCGAAGATGTGCAGCGGCAGCAGCATGCCGGGGTAGAGCACCGCGCCGAGCGGGAACAACGGCACCATTTCGCTCATGCTCCTGACACTACGCGCAAGGGCCAGGCGCGGGCAGTACGGGAACGTCGGCGGGCATGGTTTCCGGGTAGATGAGCCCGGTGCCCGTGTTGAGCACGACCACCTCGTCCGTCTCGGCCAGCCAGCCGGACTCGCGCAGCTGCCGCACGGCGGCGAAGCAGGCGGCGCCCTCGGGGCAGATCACGCTGCCCTCCAGCCGCGCGACCAGGCGCTGATCGGCGAGCAGCGCCTGGTCCGAGACCGCCACGGCGGTCCCGCCTGTCGCGTAGATCGCCTCGAGGATGAGGAAGTCGCCGAGCGCCTTCGGCACCGTGATGCCGAAGGCGACCGTGCTCGCGTCCGGCCACGGCTCGCTCTCCGCGGCCCCGGCGTCGAAGGCCGCCACGATCGGCGCGCAGCCCGCCGCCTGGACCGCGACCAGCCGGGGCATGTCGCCGCGGACCCAGCCGAGCTCGACCAGCTCGCGCAGTGCCTTGCAGATGCCGATGATGCCGACGCCGCCGCCGGTGGGGTACACGATCACGTCGGGCATCCGCCAGCCGAGCTGCTCGGCGATCTCCAGGCCCATCGTCTTCTTGCCCTCGATCCGGTACGGCTCCCTGAGCGTGGTGACGTTCAGGTAGCCGCCGCGGCGGGCGACGGCGTCGGCGATCAGCCGGCCCGCGTCGCCGATCAGGCCGTCGACCAGGTACAGCTCGGCTCCGGCGGCGGCGCACTGGGCGCGGGCGATGGCCGGTCCGGCCGCGGGCATCACCACCAGGCTCCGCATCCCCGCCCGGGCCGCGTAGACCGCCCACGCGGCCCCGGCGTTGCCGTTGGTCGGCATGGCGATCGCCGTCACCCCGAGCTCGGCCGCCCTCGACACGCCAACCGCGGCGCCGCGGGCCTTGAACGTGCCGGTCGGCAGCAGGCCCTCGTCCTTCATCAGCAGGTTCGGCACCCCGAGCGCCTTGCCGAGCCGCGGCATGGCAAGCAGCGGCGTCATCCCCTCCCCCAGGCTCACCACGTGACCGGCCTCGCGGACCGGCAGCAGCTCGTGGTAGCGCCACAGGTCCGCGGGCCGCCCGGCGATGTCGCGCGGGGACGTCAGCCCGGCTGCCGCCGGCAGGTCGTAGCGCGCCAGCAGCGGTGACCCGCAGCTGCAGGTGCCGTGCACGAGGTCGGCGTCGTAGCGCGCGCCGCAGCGCGGGCAGTCGAGGTGAGACAGGGCGGAATAGGTCACCCAAGGGACCTTACGGCACCAGGACGATCTTGCCCCGGATGTGCCCAGGCGCGAGCCGGCGGTAGGCGTCCTGCACCTGGTCGAGCGGGTAGACGGCCGCGACCGGCAGCTCCAGCTGGCCGGACGCGATCAGCCCGGCGAGCTCGGCGAGGACGCCCGCGCTCGCCCCGGCCGCGTTGCCCTCGGCCTTGACGCCGTACCGCGTCACGGCCTCGAAGTCGGCGATGGTGTCGATACGCGAGGGCTCGACGCCGAGCTCGAGCGCCAGCTGGACATAGCCCGAGCCGAACGTGTCGATGAACGCGGTGACCTTCGCCGCCGCCTGCCCGATCCGCTCGGCCACCCCGTCGCCGTAGGCAACGGGGATCACCCCGTGGGCGGCCAGCCACTCGTGGTTGTCCGGGCCTGCCAGCCCGATCACCGTGGCCCCGGCGCGCCGGGCTAGCTGGACGGCGAGCGAGCCGACTCCCCCGGCGGCGCCGGAGACGACCACCGTGTCGCCGTCGGCAGGCGCGACCGCCCGCACGGCCGCGTACGCGGTGGCCCCGGCCACGAACAGCGCGCCGGCGACTACCCAGGGCAGGCTGGCCGGCTTGGCGGTCAGGTGCTCCGCCTCGACGAGGACGTACTCAGCCTGGCTGGCCCTGTTGTCGGTGAAGCCGATGACCTCGTCGCCGACGGAGACCCCGGTAACGCCCGGCCCGGTCTCGGCGACGATCCCGGCCAGATCGCTGCCCTGCCCGGAAGGGAACGTGGCCGGCCATCTCGCGTGCAGCAGCCCGGCGCGGATCTTGGCCTCCCCTGGGTTGATCCCCGCCGCCTTGACCTGGACAAGCACCTGGCCAGGCCCGGGGACGGGCCGGGGCACGTCCCCGACCTTCAGCACGTCGATGCCGCCGTAGGTGTCGAACCGCACTGCCTTCACTGCCGCTCCTCCTTCTGCCGGGCTTACTGCTCCGGATAGCAGTCAACCGCCGCCCGCGGACCTTTATGCCGGCGCTCAGCGTAGTGTGCGCATGTGGCGGAGCTACGCGAGGCGAGGGTCGCGTCCGGCCTGGCAGAGCTGGACAGGTGGCTGGCCGATCAGGTCCGCCAGGGCCTGGCGGGCAGCCAGAGGTCCGGCTACGGGCACTGGGACGACATCGCCGCCCGCATGATCGACGCGCAGGCGCCGGGCCTGGCCGAGCGCCTGCGCGCCCTCGCGGCGGTCCCGCATTCCGGTCCCGGCTGGGAGGGCAGGCTGCTCGAGGAGTACGCGCTGCTGCACCTGCTCGCCGCCGCCTACCGCGGGCAGGTCGGCCTGCCGGCGCCGCTGCGGGCCACCGTCCGGTCGCGGATTGGCTTCACCGTGCGCAAGGCCGACGTGCTCGCGAGCGCGCCGCCGGTCGGCGACCGCTGGTCCGTGCTGGCCCGCAGGGACGCCGACCACGACCGGATCCGGTCCCGCCGGGTGTGGCTGCGCGGGGTGCGCAGCGGCAGGCACGCCCTCGTGCTCAGCTTCGCCCCGGCCGGCCAGCCGCTCGACGACTCGCTGACCGTCGGCACCGAGGCCGACGCAGACCTGGCGTTCTATCCCGCCGCCGTGCCGCTGCGCGCGCTGGTCGCGGCGCGCGGTGACGCGGCACCGGGCGGCCCGCCGCCGGGCGGGACGGTCGCGGCC
>JASHTQ010000214.1 GCA_030040475.1 Streptosporangiaceae bacterium | reverse complement strand
GGCTTCTTCCGGGTGGACTACCGGGGCGCCAGGTACTCGTTCGGCTACCCGGCCTGCCCGGACCTCGCCGACCGCGCGAAAGTGATGCGGCTGCTCGAACCGTCGAGGATCGGCGTCGAGCTGTCCGAGGAGATGCAGCTGCACCCGGAGCAATCCACCGATGCCATCGTCGTGCACCACCCCGAGGCAAAGTACTTTAGTGTCTGACCCCACACCCGCCACGGCGGTTCTGTTCGACATGGACGGGCTGCTGATCGACTCCGAGCCGCTGTGGCTGCAGTCGGAGACGGCGGTCATGGCCAGGCTGGGGGCCAGCTGGACGGAGGAGGACCAGGTCCAGCTGCTCGGCGGCAGCCTGGCGCGGACGGTGCGGTACTTTCTCGCCAAGGCGGCCAGGCCCGTGCCGGCCGAGGTGGTCGGCGAGTGGCTGATGTCCGACATCTGCGAGCGGGTCCGCCGCGGCGGCGTGCCTGTCCGGCCTGGCGCGCGTGAGCTGCTCGCGGCGGTCGCGGCGGCGGGCCTGCCGTACGCGCTCGTCACGTCGTCCGAGCGGCGCTTCATGGACGCGGTGCTCGCGGCCACCGGCATGCGGTTCGACGTACGGGTCTGCGCGGAGGACGTCGGCGCCACCAAGCCCGACCCGGAACCGTACCTGCTCGCGGCCAAGCTGGTCGGCATCGATCCCGGCCAGTGCTTCGCGCTCGAGGACTCGGCCAGCGGCGTGGCCTCGGCGCAGGCGGCCGGGTGCCGGGTGATCGCGGTGCCGTCGCTGCTGCCGATCGACCCGGCGCCGGGCCGGATCGTGGTGTCCTCGCTGCTCGATCTCGCCGTCGGCCCGGACGGACCGTACGTGCGGCCGCAGGCAAATACGGGGGACAGCACCAGCGCCGGGTAGGCCGATTACGACCTAAACTGCTACCAGGGACACCCGGGAGGCGCACATGTCCACCTACCACCAGCTCTCCTGGCTCTGGCTGCCGCTGTGCGCGGGACTGACCGGAGTGGGCCTGGTGCTGAGCTACCTAGTGCTGCGTCGCCGCGGCGTCGGCTCCGGCCTGCGCGGGGCGGCCTGGTCCCTGCTGCCGCTTGCCGCGTACCTGACCGGCTCGGTGGAGATGCTCTTCAAGATCGGGGTGGCCATCGGCGACTTCGCGTCCGGCTTCGTCTTCTCCACCAAGGTATGGTCGGGGATCGCGGTGACCGGCGTGGCCGCGTTGCTCTTCGTCGTGTCCGGCCCGCTGCGGCGGCGCCGGGTCAGGGGCGGCGAGCGCAAGCAGGGCGTCACCGCGGCGAGCAGCGCACAGCAGCCGCTCCCGGCCGCGACGGGCGCTCAGCTGGCCACCAGGCCCGCCCCGACGGCGGCTCAGCCCGCCAGGCCGGCACCGCAGCCAGCCAAGGCGCGCAAGGGCAAGAAAGCCGACGCCGGCGACGACGACGAGTTCGGCGACGTGGCCGACATCCTGCGCCGCCACGGCATCACCTGACCGCACTCGCCGTCCGCGACCGTGGTTTCCTGGTCGTGAGCGTCCATGACGGGGAGAGACCTTTTTTAGTCACAATCGAGCCACGTCTGGGCTTTGGCCTGGATTTCCAGTGGGGGCGTGCGCAGGCTGGTCAGGATAGGCATCGACTGCCGAGATCGTGCCCACTGAACGGTCGCCTTTGCTGGTGCGTGCTTTCCCCCGGGGGGCGGCGCCGGTTGCCGGCCTGGTCTCGCCTGAGTTCGCGACAAAGGAACATGCCCATGACCAGTGCGCCTAAGCGCTTCGTTGTGCTGTCCGCGGCCGTGCTCGCCGCGGCGGGGCTCGCCGCGTGCAGCTCGTCAAAGAGCAGTGCGCCCGCGGCCAGCAGTTCGACGGCGCCGCAGTACGGCGGGACGCTGCACATCGTCGCCGCCGCCGGCCCGGACCATATCGACACCGTGCCCGCCTACTACACGGCGGACTACATGCTCGAGCGCGCCTACACCAGGCAGCTCGTGCAGTACCCGAGCGTGCCGTACACCAGCACCTCGAGCGCGGGGTGGAAGGAGGACACGACGCCGGTGGCGGACGTGGCCACCGTGGTCCCGACGGTCGCGAACTGCGGCGTGACCGACAACGGGACGGTCTACACGTTCCACATCAAGCCGGGCGTCGACTGGGACTCGACCCCGGTCCGCCAGGTGACCTCGCAGGACTTCCTGCGGGAGTTCAAGGCGTTCTGCAACCCGGTCAGCCCGGTCGGCAACCCGACGTACTTCTATTCCGCGATCGCCGGCATGCAGGCCTACTGCAACGCGGAGACCGCGTTCTTCGCCGTCAAGTCGAACGCGCCGACCGCGGCGAATATCGCGAATTACCAGAACACGCACAACATCTCGGGGATCACCACGCCGAACTCGATGACGATCAGCTTCAAGCTCAACTCGGCGATTACCGACTTCCTGAACATGATGGCAATGCCGTTCGACTCGGCCCGGCCGGTGGAATACGACAGCTACGTGCCGAACAGCCTGCAGCTTGACCAGCACACGCTGTCCGACGGGCCGTACCAGATCACCTCGTACATCCCGGGCAAGTCGATCACGCTGGAGCGCAACCCGGCGTGGAAGCAGTCCACCGACCCGCTCCGGCATGACTACGTCGCCAGCATCGTGGTGACAGAGGGCGTGACCTCGGCCCAGACCCAGCTGTCGGACATGGAGGCGGGCACCGAGGACCTGCCGATGGACACGCCGCTCAACCCGTCGTCGATCCCGTCGCTGATTGCCTCCGGTGACACCAACTTCCACATCTGGCCCTGGTCGACCACGTACCCGTACATCGTGTTCAACCTGCGCAGCCCGGACGCCAACGGCGCGGCGGGCAAGCTGCTCGTCCGCCAGGCGATCGAGTACGGAGTGGACAAGGTGGCCGCGGTGAAGGCCATCGGCGGTCCGTCCGTCGCGCAGGTCATCAACACGGTGATCCCGCCGGGCAACCTCGGCTACGAGGACTACAACCTGTACCCGGACAACGGCGGGCAGGGCAACATCGCGATGTGCAAGGCGGACCTGGCCAAGGCCGGCTACCCGCACGGCGTCAGCCTGACCTACGAGTACCAGAACGACTCCTCCGACACCCGGATCTTCACCGCGATCCAGGCCTCGCTCGCGCCCTGCGGGATCAACCTGATCAGCAAGCCGGAGCCGGGCTCGTCGTTCTTCGTGGACCTGGGCAACGCGCCGGAGAACAACAAGCCCAACCAGTGGGACCTCGGCCAGGCGGCGTGGGTGCCCGACTGGTTCGGCAACAACGGCCGCACCGTGATCCAGGCCCTGTTCCAGGGCCCGAACTGCGTGATCAACACGGTCAACGACGGCTGCTACGACAACGCGACCGTCAACTCGCTGATCACCCAGGCCGAGGGCGCGAGCTCGCTGACCGCGGCCGGCAGCCTCTGGCACCAGGCCGACGAGCAGATCATGTCGGACGCGGCCATCGTGCCGATCATGAGCCAGAACTTCCCGGAGTACGCGAGCTCGAGGGTCCGGGGCACCGGCGGTTACCCGACCGCCATCTGGGCTCCGAACATCGGCGAGGCCGACATCACCAACGTCTGGCTGGCAGGCTCCTGACAGTGCTCCGTGGTGGCCGAGTGCCGACCTGCTCGGCCACCACGGAGCGTGACCACCGTGTCCGCGTAGTGACAAACCCAGGACGTTTTCCATCACAATCGAGCCACGACGATGGTTTTGGTCTGGATTTCGGGGACCGCAACGCACAATCTCCAGATAGGCAGTGACCGATGAGACCGGGGGCCGGACGGCTGCCTCGTTCTCAGCTGAGTTCGCGACAAAGGAAAACATGCCCATGACCAGTGCGCCTAAGCGCTTCGTGGTGCTGTCCGCGGCCGTGCTGGCCGCGGCGACACTCGCCGCGTGCAGCTCGTCGCCTAAGAGCAGCACGCCGGCGGCCACCAGTTCCACCACACCGCAGTCCGGCGGGATCCTGCACATTGTCTCCGCCTCCGGCCCGGACCATATCGACACCGTGCCTGCCTACTACACGGTGGACTACCAGCTCGAGCGCGCCTACGCCAGGCAACTCGTGCAGTACCCGACCGTGCCGGCCCCGACGACCTCCAGCGCAGGCTGGAAGACCGACACCACGCCGGTGGCGGACGTCGCGACCGTGGTCCCGACGGTCGCGAACGGCGGCGTGACCGACAACGGGACGCTCTACACGTTCCACATCAGGCCCGGCGTGGACTGGAACACCACCCCGGCGCGCCAGGTGACCTCGCAGGACTTCCTGCGGGAGTTCAAGGCGTTCTGCAACCCGGTCAGCCCGGTCGGCAACCCGACGTACTTCTACGCGGCGATCGTCGGCATGGAGGCGTACTGCAACGCCGAGACCGCGTTCTTCGCCATCAAGTCGAACGCGCCGACCGCGGCGAACATCGCCAACTACCAGAACACGCACAACATCACCGGCATCACCACGCCGAACTCGATGACGATCAGCTTCAAGCTGACCTCGGCGATCAGCGACTTCCTCTACATGATGGCGATGCCGTTCGACTCGGCCCGCCCGGTGGAGTACGACGCCTACGTGCCGAACAGCCTGCAGCTTGACCAGCACACGATCTCCGACGGGCCGTACCAGATCAGCTCGTACATCCCGGGCAAGTCGATCACGCTGGTGCGCAACCCGGCGTGGAAGCAGTCCACCGACCCGCTGCGGCACCAGTACGTGAGCGAGATCATCGACACGCTCGGCGTGACCTCCGCGCAGACCCAGCTGTCCGACCTGCAGGCGGGAACCCAGGACGTGATCGACAGCGACACCCCGATCAACCCGGCCTCGATCCCGTCCCTGGTGGCCTCGAAGGTGCCCAACTTCCAGATCTGGCCGGACTCGGACCTGTTCCCGTACATCGTGTTCAACCTGCGCAGCCCGGACTCGGGCGGTGCCGCGGGCAAGCTGCTCGTCAGGCAGGCGATCGAGTACGGCGTGGACAAGGTGGCCGCGGTGAAGGCCATCGGCGGGCCTGACGTCGCGCAGGTCACCAACACGGTGATCCCGCCGGGCAACGTCGGCTACGAGGACTACAACCTGTATCCCGACGACAGCGGCCAGGGCAACATCGCGATGTGCAAGGCCGACCTGGCCAAGGCCGGCTACCCGCACGGCCTCAGCCTGACCTACATGTACGAGAACGACTCCTCCGACACCCGGATCTTCACCGCGATCCAGGCCTCGCTCGCGCCCTGCGGGATCAACCTGATCAGCAAGCCCGAGCCGGGCTCGTCGATCTTCGTGGACCTGGGCAACGCGCCGGAGAACAACAAGGCCAACCAGTGGGACCTGGGCCAGGCCATCTGGTTCCCCGACTGGTTCGGCAACAACGGCCGCACCGTGATCCAGGCCCTGTTCCAGGGCCCGAACTGCGTGGTCAACACGGTCAACGACGGCTGCTACGACAACGCGACCGTCAACTCGCTGATCACCCAGGCGGAGAACGCGTCCTCGCTGACCGCGGCCGGCAACTTCTGGCACCAGGCCGACGAGCAGATCATGTCGGACGCGGCCATCGTGCCGATCATGAGCCAGGACACCGCGGTCTACTCGAGCTCGCGGATCAGGGGCATCTCGTCCTACGGCCAGACGTACCCGACGGCGATCTTCGCGCCGAACATCGGTGCTCCCGACATCACCGCCCTCTGGATAGCGGGCGGCTGAGGCTGACGGGAGGATGACACCATGGTCCGGCCGGGAATCCTGCGGGCTTTCCGGCCGGACCCATCTTGGCGGTACCGACAATCGTGTGCGACGCTTGCCGTGATTAGCCCAGATTGGGTCGGAGGGGCGCATTGAGCCTGCTAGAGGTGACTGACCTTGCCGTCAGCTTCCGGACCGCCGACGGCGTCGTGCGGGCCGTCCGCGGCGTGTCGTTTGCCGTGGATGCCGGCCAGACGCTCGGCATCGTCGGCGAGTCGGGCAGCGGCAAGACGGTGCTGACCCAGACCCTGCTCGGGCTGACCCCGGGCGCCGACGTATCGGGCGAGGCGGTGTTCGACGGGACCGACCTGCTGCAGCTGAGCGAGGACCAGATGCGGCAGGTCCGCGGCGCCCGCATCGCGGTGATCTTCCAGGACCCGCTGACCAGCCTGCACCCGCTCTACCGGGTCGGCTGGCAGATCGCCGAGATCATCCGGGCGCACGACAAGTCGGTGTCCAAGAAGGAAGCCGCCGAGCGCTCGGTGGATCTGCTGGGCAAGGTCGGCATCCCGCGTCCCGAGCAGCGGGTCACCGACTACCCGCACCAGTTCTCCGGCGGCATGCGGCAGCGGGTGATGATCGCGATGGCGCTCGCCCTGTCCCCGCAGATGATCATCGCCGACGAGCCGACGACGGCGCTCGACGCCACCGTGCAGGCGCAGATCCTCGACCTGCTGCTGCACCTGCAGACGGAGTCCAACACCGCGCTGATCATGATCACCCACGACCTCGGCGTGGTCGCGGACATCGCCGACGACGTGATGGTCATGTACGCGGGCCGTGCCGCGGAGAAGGCGCCCAAGCGGGAGATCTTCTATTCGCCGCATCACCCGTACACCAAGGGCCTGCTCGAGTCGATACCGAGCAGTTCCGCGGCCGTCGACCGGCTGCGGCCGATCCCGGGCTCGCCGCCCAGCCTGATCAACCTGCCGACGGGCTGCAAGTTCCACCCGCGCTGCGGCTACGTGCTCGACAGGTGCCTGATCGAGGAACCCGAGCTGCGCCCGGTGACCCAGGACGGATACCACAGCTCGGCGTGCTGGCTGCCGCTCCAGGCGGCCGGCCTGGGCGACCAGGCCGAGGAGCTGCGGTCCAAGACGGTGCAGGAGGGCCGCGGCGAGGCGGCCGCCGAGGTGTTCGAGGCCGAGGTGACAGGGGTCATCGAGCCGGACGGCAGCGTCGCCGGGGTCACCCAGCCGGACGGGAGCGTGACCGGGTGAGCATCGCGGCTGACTCCGACACCCTGGTCACGGTCGAGAACCTGGTCAAGTACTTCCCCGTGCGCACCAGCGGCCTGGTCCGCCGGACGGTCGGCCAGGTCCACGCGGTCGACGACGTGACGTTCTCCATCCCGCGCGGCAAGACCGTCGGGCTTGTCGGCGAGACAGGAAGCGGCAAGTCGACGCTCGCCCGCTGCGTCGCCGGGCTGATCCCGATCACCTCCGGGAAGGTGACGTTCGAGGGCGCCCCGATCAGCGGCCTGTCCCGCCGCGGCATCCGCCCGTTCCGGCGCGAGATCCAGATGATCTTCCAGGACCCGTACGGCGCGCTGAACCCCAGGCGCCGGGTCGGCGCGATTATCGGCGACCCGTTCACCATCCACAAGACAGCGACCGGTGCCGAGCGCAAGCGCCAGGTGCAGGAGCTGATGGAGCGGGTGGGGCTCAACCCCGAGCACTACAACCGGTTCCCCTCGGAGTTCTCCGGCGGGCAGCGCCAGCGGATCGGCGTCGCCCGCGCGCTCGCGCTTCGGCCGAAGCTGATCATCTGCGACGAACCGGTGTCCGCGCTCGACGTGTCGATCCAGGCCCAGGTGCTGAACCTGCTGTCGGACCTGCAGCAGGACTTCGGCCTCAGCTACCTGTTCATCGCGCACGACCTCGAGGTCGTGCGGCACGTCAGCGACACGGTCACGGTCATGTACCTGGGGCGGATCGTGGAGCGTGGTCCCAAGGACCTGGTGTACGGATCGCCGCGGCACCCGTACACGACCGCGCTGCTGTCCGCCGCCCCCGCCGCCGATCCCGACACCGCTGCCAGCAGGCAGCGGATCATCCTGACCGGGGAGGTACCGTCCCCCATCGACCCGCCCTCGGGCTGCCGGTTCCACCCGCGCTGCCCGAAGGCACAGCCGCTGTGCAGCAAGGAAGAACCGCTGCTCGAGGTCAAGGCGGGTGACGCGGCCACGCACGCGACCGCCTGCCACTTCCCGGTCGAGGCGGGCGAGAGCCTCGCGGCCGCAGGCAGGAGCGAAGTTCCATGAGCATCAGCGGGGTCGAGTTCGTTGGCCAGCAGGCGGTGGCGGCCGAGCAGGCCGAAGATGCCGCCAGGATCCAGGGCCGCAGCCAGTGGCAGCTGACCTGGCGGCGGCTGCGGCAGGACAAGGTGGCGGTCGGCGCGCTGATCGTGATCCTGATCATGATCGTGCTCGCGATCGCCGCGCCGGTATTCGTCGCGATCACCCATCACCCGCCGAACGCGGCGTACCCGATCACCGGCGAGACCGCGGCGGGCAACCCGGTGCCGCCGGGCACCGCCGGATTCTGGCTCGGCACCGACGGCACCGGCCGTGACCTGTTCATCCGCATCCTGTACGGCGCGCGGATCTCGCTGTTCGTGGGCTTCGTCACCACCGCGATCGGCACCGGCGCCGGGGTCGCCGTGGGCCTGATCGCCGGCTACTTCGGCGGTGTCATCGACACGATCCTCGCCAGGTTCACCGATGCGGTGCTTGCCTTCCCCTACGTCGTGCTCGCGCTCGCGCTGGCCATCGTGTACGGGCCGAGCCTGCCGGAGTTGATCGCGGTCATCTCGTTCTTCTCCTGGGCGGCCATCGCCAGGGTGGTCAGGGGGCAGACGCTGGCGATCAAGGAGAAGGAGTACATCGAGGCGGCCAGGTCGCTGGGCGCGGGGCCGTTCCGGATCATGTTCATCGACATCCTGCCGAACCTGCTCGCGCCCGTGCTCGTGCTGGCCACCTTGTACATCCCGACCGCCGTCGTGTTCGAGGCCACGCTGTCCTTCCTCGGCCTCGGCATCCAGCCGCCGACCGCGAGCTGGGGGAACATCCTGGCCGACGCGGAGCAGTTCTACCAGTACGCCTGGTGGTACGTGGTGTTCCCGGCGGCGGCGCTGCTCATCACCACGCTCGCCTTCAACCTGCTCGGCGACGGGATCAGGGACGCGATGGACCCGCGCACCGAGCGGGTGCTCGCGGGCTCGCGGCGCCGCAGGCGCAGGCGCAGGCGCAAGATCGGGAGCATGCGGAAGAAGACGGCGCTCATCGACTTCGTGCCCGGCGCCACGAAGGCGGGAGAGAGCTGACATGGCGATCCTCGGTTTCCTCATCCGCCGCATCCTCACCGGCATCGTCGTGGTCTGGCTGGTCGCCTCCGCGGCGTTCCTGCTGTTCTTCGCGCGCCCGGTGATCACGGTCGCGCGCCAGCTGGCGGGGCGCGCGGCCACCCCGCAGGTCATCAACGAGGTGATCAGGAACCTCGGCCTCAACCAGCCGATCGCGGTGCAGTACTGGCACTTCATCGACAACCTGCTGCACGGCGACCTCGGCTTCTCCTACTACACCGGCGAGTCGGTGGACACGATGGTGCGGCAGGACCTGCCGCCGACGGCCTCCCTGCTCGTCGGCGGGCTGGTCCTCTGGCTGGTCGTCGGGCTCGCCGTCGGCATCATCAGCGCGACGAGGGCCCGCAGCCTGTTCGACAGGATTTCCTCCGTCGGGGTGCTCATCGGCCTGTCGATGCCGACCTTCGTGATCGGCGAGCTGCTCATCCTGTACATCTTCGTGCCGCTCAACGAGCACGGGAACCACTTCATCGACACCGGGTACGCCGGACCCAGCCAGGGCCTCGGCCCGTGGGTCGGGCACATGCTGCTGCCCTGGATCACGCTGGCCGCGGTCCAGGCCGCCGTCTACACCCGGCTGTCCCGCGGCCAGCTGCTCGACACGCTCGGCGAGGACTTCATCAGGACGGCGAGGGCCAAGGGCCTGTCCGAGCGGCGGGTGATCTTCAGGCACGCGGTCCGCGCCGCGCTGACCCCGGTTGTCTCGCAGCTCGGCGTGGACATCGGCCAGCTCCTCGGCGGCGCCGTCGTGGTGGAGACCGTCTTCAGCCTCGGCGGCCTCGGCCAGGTGTCCGTCCAGGCCATTGACACCGACAACGGGCCGGTGATCGTCGGGTTCGTCGTGTTCGCTGCCGTGTTCGTGGTGCTCGCCAATATCATCGTCGACATGGTCTACGCGCTTCTCGACCCGCGGGTACGGATCAGCTGACCCGCAGCCGCGAGATGTTCCGCCCCGGCCGGCCCCGGGAGGTCTTCCGGCTCGCCCCGCCCATCGTGCTGTGGTGGGTCTGGCTGGTATTCGCCGCGGCGAACATCGCCGATATCGCCGTCCAGGGCACGTCGGCCAGGTTCGCGGTGGTGATATCCGCGCTGCTCGTCACGATCACCGGGGTGATCTACACGCTGGCCTTCCGGCCGCGCGTCATAGCGGCCCAGACGGGCATCGTGGTCGTGAACCCGTTCCGCGACCACCACGTCCCCTGGACGGCGGTCCAGGCGGTCGACTCCGGCGACTGGGTGCAGGTGCACTACGCCGCCCCCGGCGCGCCGAGCAGCGCGGCAGCCAAGAAAATCACCTGCTGGGCGCTCTACGTCTCCGCCCACGCCAAGCGAAAGGCCGCCCGCGCCACCCTGCCCCCGCCCCGGCGGCGCTCCCGCCGTCCTCCGGTCCCGAACCCCTGGCTGCCCTCGCCATCCCAGGGCGCCTACGGCGACCCTGAGACCTCTCGCCTCCCCGAGGAAGCCAAATACCTAGCCTCCCTCCCCGCCGCCACGGCCATCGCCTACCGCCTGGACACCCGCGCCAAAAAAGAACGCTCCCGCCCCAAGCCCGCAACGGCCGCGCCGACCCCGACCCCAGCCGCACCGACCGCCGCACCCGCCCCGGCCCCCTCTGCCCCCCCGGCCGCGCCGCCCAGCCCCGTGACGGCCCGCTGGGTCTGGCCCTCCCTAGCCGCGGTAGCCCTCCCCGCCCTGGCCCTCCTGATCGTCTTGCTGTCCTAGCGCCGTCGCGCCCTCGCCCAAAATCATTTATCCGAACGAGCGGTTGTACCAGTCGTCCCGGACCGCCCACCAGAACGAGTGGTAAATCCCTGGTACCACCCAGGCCGGCTCGCTCTACAGTCCCAGCATCAAACACCCGCGCGATTTCCGGGGAGGATTAGGGCTTGTGGGGGGAAAAGGGGTGCTATAGCACACCTAATCTTCCCCGAAGCCCGAATCTTCCCCGATCTTTTCGAGGCTGCGTGCACCACAGGGCGCGTGCGCACCACGACGCACTCTGGCTCAGCGCAGGGTGGTCTGCCGGCTACTCCTGAACCGCTTCTGTACACGAAGGGAAGCCGAACGCATGCCAGGCCTGGCCGATCGGGTCGGGGGCGGTGGGTGGTGGGTGGCCCAGGACCACCGAGGCGGCGCCGGCGGAGAAGTTGCCCTCCACCCACGCCGCGTCGTACCCGGGCGGGCCGACGAGCAACGAGAGCATCCGGTAGTGACCGGGATCGCCCGACAGGATCGCCACCTCGCCGATGCCTGGATAGCCAGAGGCGCCCTCGATCAGGGTGTCGCCGCGGCGGGCGAACTCGCCGCAGTTCAGCACCAGGCCGACGCGCCACGGCGAGCCGTCGGGCCTGATCTCGATGATCGCGGCGTCGCAGCAGAGCCTGGGCTCAAGTCCCGGGCTCAGGTACCCGAATCCCGGCAGGCCGGCCTGCCGGATCCGCCACCCACATCGTCCCGCCGGTGCAGGCCGCGAGCAGGCCGGCGCCGCCGAGGGCCAGAGTCAGCCGCCGGACCCGCACGAGCCCCGGCTATGCGTTCTCCCGCAGGAATACGCGGGAGCCCAGCCACAGGCACACCGCCGCCAGGCCGATCGCGACCGCGATCCCCTCGACCATGATCGTGTTGAAGTACTGGCCCTGGTACGCCTCGCGCATCGCGTCGATGACGTAGCGGAACGGGCTGATCCTCGCGATCGCCTGCAGCCAGCCCGGGCCGAGCGTCATCGGCAGGAAGATCCCGGACAGCAGCAGCAGCGGGACCACGATCGTGTTCACCATCGGCGCGAACGCGTCCTCGCTCTTGACAAGCAGGCCGGTCGCGTACGACAGGGCGGCCAGGCCGATCGCGACAAGGACGATGAACCCGTAGCCGATCAAGATGGCCGCGATCGGCGCCCGCAGCCCGAACGCGACGCCGACAAGGATCAGCACGGTTGCCTGCACTACCAGCGTGACCACGTCCCTGAGCACCCGTCCGGCCAGGATGGCGACCCTGCTCACCGGCGTGACCCGGAACCTCTCGATCACCCCGGCCCGCCAGTCGGCGATGATCGTGAAGCCCACGAACGTGGAGCCGAACAGCCCGAGCTGGATCAGCAGTCCGGGTACGAAGAACTTGTACGCGTTGCCCGTGGTGCCCAGTGTCGACGCGGGCAGCCTGGTCAGCAGCGGCGCGAACAGCGCCAGGTACAAGATCGGCTGGGTCAGCCCGATGATGACCCACGCCGGGTTGCGCAGCGCCAGCCGCTCCTGGCGCCGGAAGATCATCAGCGTGTCACGGACGAACGACATGGCGGCTACTCCTTGCTCGCGGCGCTCGCGGCGCTCGCGGCCGGAAGGACCGCGGCCGGGCCGGGCTCGTCCCCGCCTGCCCGCCGGGTGCCGTCGGGGGAGTCGTCGCGCAGCGATCGCCCGGTCAGCGTCAGGAACACGTCGTCCAGCGTCGGCCGCGACAGGTTGATCGACGCCAGCGTGATGCCCGCCGCGTCGAGCACGCGCAGCAGGGACGGCAGCGCCTGCTCCCCGTGTTCCACGGTCAGCCTGAGCGTGCCGTCGGCCGCGGCGATCTCGCGGACCACGGCCTCCGCGGCGAGCAGCGTGCCCGCCTCGCCCTCGTCCCCGGCTACCCGGAGCGTCAGCACGTCGCCGGAAATCCGCCGCTTGAGCTCGTCGGGGGTGCCCTCGGCCACGATCACGCCGTGGTCGATGATGAACACCCGGTCGCACAGGATGTCCGCCTCCTCCAGGTAATGCGTGGTGAGGAAGACGGTGGTGCCGGCCTGCGACCTGAGCCTGCCGATGTGCTCCCACAGGTTGCTCCGGCTCTGCGGGTCCAGGCCGGTGGTCGGCTCGTC
>JASHTQ010000213.1 GCA_030040475.1 Streptosporangiaceae bacterium | reverse complement strand
CCGCGCCTCGGCCATGTCGGCCGGCAGGGAGCCTCGAGCGGTGCGGCGTTCCGGTTCATCGCTGCTCCCTAAACAGATCGTCGTCTTTACTCCATAGGACGGGAGCCGCCTCCCATGCCGGAGGACCCGACGACCGCGCGGCCCGGCCGCCGTCGTTGACCTGGCGACCTGGCAGGCCGCCCGTGACCAGCTGCTGATCCGCGAGAAGGCCCACACCCGCGAAGGCGACGCCATCGCCGCGGCCCGCCGCCGGCTGCCGATGGTGGAGTTCGACCCGACGGTCGAGCTCACCGGCCCGGACGGGCCTGTCCCGTTCCTGGACCTGTTCCAGGGCCGCGACGAGCTCGTGGTCTACAAGCACATGTGGTGGGACGGCGCGCCGCATCAGGGGCAGTGCGAGGGCAGGCAAAGGGTGCCGGGCGCCAGCCTGGCGAAATAGACGGTCGACTATGGTCGTGAACCTGATCGTCGAACGTGCCGCGGACCTCTGCGCGGTGCCCAGTAGGGTGCTGCCGCCCTTGTCCGTCCTACGATGTCGTGTGTCTGGCGGCATTCGAGTTCGGGCGGGGAAGTTATCGTGAAGACGGGCCAGAGGCTGGCCGGCCGGTACGAGATCCAGGACCTGCTGGGCCAGGGCGGGATGGGAGAGGTCTGGCGCGCGCGCGATCTGACCCTGGATCGGCCCGTTGCGGTGAAGACGCTCTCCCCGCACCTGTCCGGTGATGAACTGCAGGAGTCGCTACCGCGGTTTCAGCGGGAGGGCAGGGCGGCCGCACGGCTGAACCACCCCTCGATCGCCACGATCTTCGACGCGGGCGAGCATGACGGGCAGCTGTTCATGGTGCTCGAGTTCGTCGCTGGCGAGGACCTGCGACGGGTCCTGGCCGGGCAGCCCGCCGGGCTGCCGGTCGATCAGGTCCTGGACATCGGCGCGCAGGTCGCCGAGGGGCTGGCGGTCGCCCACGAGGCGGGCGTCGTCCACCGGGACATCAAGCCGGCCAACATCATGCTGCTGAGCCGCGGGCGGGTGAAGGTCTGCGACTTCGGTATCGCCCGGCTGGAGGGGGTGACGTCGGTACTTTCGGTCACCGGGACGGTCATAGGCACGATGGACTACATGCCCCCCGAGCAGATGCTCGGCCAGAAGATCTCGGGCAGCGCCGATGTCTACTCCCTCGGGGCGACGCTGTTCCACCTGCTCACGGGCCGCGTCGTGTTTCCCGGCGATGACCTGCGCGCCGTGATCGCCCAGCACCTCACCGCGCAGCCGCCCGATCCCGCGACGCTGCGGCCCGGCTGCCCCCCGGATCTCGCCGCCTACCTGCTGAGGATGCTGGCCAAGGAACCCGAGCAACGGCCAGGCGCCGCCGATGCCGCCGATACGCTGCGCGAGATGCGGCACGGGGCTGGCTCGCCGGCGATCACCGCGGTCAGGACGCCCACCGTCGTGGTCACCCCGCGCCCGGATCCGGTAAGTGTTCCGACGAGGCCGCCCGGCGCGGCCGGCCGCGGGCCGGGCCCGCGGGCGGGCTGGCTGACGCCGGGCAAACTCAGGCTGCACCAGGTTATTCCGGTCGCATCGCGGGCCGCAGGCGCACCGCGCTCGCTGGCGTTCAGCCCGGATTGCCGGACACTCGCCAGCGGCGCCACGGTCGTCCAGCTGTGGGACGTGCTTGGCGGCACTCCGATCGTCACCTACGAGGAGCAGCGCAGCACCTCCGGCATCGGAAACGTGTCGTTCAACCACGCCGGGACGCTGCTCGCCAGCACCGACCTGGACACCGACGCCATCCTGCTGCGTGACGTCGCATCCGGCCGGATCCTCGCCAGCCTCACGGGGGCGGGCACCGGCAGCGACCAGCTCGCGTTCAGCCCCGATGACTCGCTCCTGGCCGCGTGCACGGCCACGAGCGCAGGCGTCTGGGAGGTGGCAACAGGCCGCCTGGTCGCGGCGGAGCCGGTGGCAGAGCTCGGCTCCCTCGCCTTCAGCCCGGACGGAAGGATACTGGCCGTGGGGGACGGGGACCGGATCATGCTGCGGGAGATAGATCACCACGGGAATGCCCTGCTTACCGAGCTCCCGGACCTGACGGTGAACATACGGCAGGCATCGAACTGGGGTGTCGCGTTCAGCCCGGACGGAACGCTCCTCGCCGCGGCGGTCAGCAAGCCCGGACGGACTGGCACCGTGCACCTGTGGAGCGTGCCCGATTTCCGGCCGCTGACTAGGTACGCCACCCACAAGGGTCTTGTCGGCCTGGCCATCAGCCCAGCCGGGGACGTCATCGCCACCGTCGAGAACCTCAACTCCGTCAGGCTCTGGGCAGTCGGCTCGGGCCTGGGCGCGGGGACCGTGAAAAGCCCTGCCACCTGCCTTGCGTTCAGCCCGGACGGCAGCTACCTGGCCGTGGGCTGCCCTGACGAGATCCACGTCTGGGCACCCCGGTAGCCCGGTGCGGACCGTCTGTCCTGGGGCACGGGCGTTGTTGTGGGACTGCGTCTGCCGCGCCCGGTGGTAGTGTCGGTCGCCGTGCGGATGCTCCTGCTCGGCGGTACCGCCTTCGTCGGCCGGGCGATCGCGGAGGATGCGCTGCGGTCTGGCGCTGAGGTCACGCTGTTCGGCCGGGGCCGGACCGGGACCGGGCTCTTCCCTGGTGTGCCGCGGCTGACCGGTGACCGCGACACCGGTGACTACGCCGCGCTGCGCGGCGGCGAGTGGGACGCGGTCGTCGACGTCAGCGGCTACGTTCCCCGTCACGTCGGCCAGGCGATGGCGGCGATCGGCGACAGCGCCGGGCGGTACGTCTTTATCTCCAGCCACGCGGTGTACCGGCACGAGGGCCTGGCGCCCGGGGCGACCGAGGACGCCCCGCGCCGGGAGCCGCTGCGCGGCACCGAGGACCTGGCCGGTGACAACTACGGCCGACTCAAGGTGGCCTGCGAGGACGACGTCCTGGCGCGGTACGGGGACCGGGCGACGATTGTGCGGCCCGGGAAGGTGGCGGGCCCGCACGACTGGCAGGACGGCCTGACGTACTGGGTGCGCCGCGGTGCGCGCGGCGGCCGGGTCGCCGTGCCCGCTGACCCGGCGCAGCCCGCGCAGGTGATCGACTCGCGGGATCTGGCCAGGCTGGTGGTGCGGCTGGCCGCGGATGGCCGGGCGGGCGCGTTCCAGGCGGTCGGCCCGGCCGAGCCGGTCACGCTCGGCGGCCTGATCGGGATGTGCGCGGACGTGGCCGGCACGCAGGTCGAGGTCGTCCGGGTGCCGGAGGACAGCGCCCCGCCGTTCTTCCCGCTGGTCCGCCCTTTCTGGGTGACGCAGCAGCGCAGCGCGGCGAAGGCCAGGGCGGCCGGGATGCCGGCCACGCCGCTGCCCCGCACGATCGCGGACGTGCTGGCCTGGGATCGCGAGCGCGGCGAGCCGCCGCTGGACCGCGGGTTCACCGCGGAGCAGGAGGCCGAGGTGCTGGCCAGGTTCGCCTGACGCGGCCGGCGTCATGCCACCGGCTTCCGGCGATGCAGAACAGGGCGGCGGGCCGGGCAGGCGGCCGTGTTGCCGGCGTGCTGAGCACGTTCTGCCGTGCGCTGGCCGGGGTGGCCGGCCGGTACCGGGGCCGCGGGCGGTCCACCATCACCACCGGCTGAGGACCCGCGCAATCGTGGCTCAACCGCCGGGTAATGATGCCCGGGCACGATCGGTGCCAGCCGCGGAACCGAAACGGCCCGGGGCGCCGGAGGCATGACGCCGAGTGACGGCAGGGTCAGGCGGAACGCGCGCTGAGCCGCCTGACCCCCGGCGATACGGGCAGTCTTTCCCGGACGGACGGTGGCGGCTACCGTTCTGGATCCTGGATCAGCCGGGATAGACCCGCGCGGCTCCGGCGTGTGGGGCGAATGCGCCGGAGCGTACCTGGCCGCCATGACCGGGGTGACCAACGACCTGGACCTGTTCTCCGCCGCTGCCGCAGATCCCCGCCGAGGTCCGGGCGGCGGACCCGGCCACGTACGCCGGCCCGGCGACGCCGCCGTTCCTGCTGCTGCACGGCAGCCGGGACGTTCTCATCTCCCCGAGCCAGACCCAGCACCTGCATAAGGCGCTGCTGCGCGTAGGCGCCGACAGCACCCGCCACCTGGGCCGATCCTGATGACGGAGGCCGGGGACAGCGGCGGTTAGCGGG
>JASHTQ010000212.1 GCA_030040475.1 Streptosporangiaceae bacterium | reverse complement strand
CTGGACGTGGACGGCTTCTTCCTGGAGTACGACGACGAGCGCTCCGGCGGCTTCGAGCCGCTCCGCTTCGTCCCCCCGGGCAAGATGGTCGTCCTGGGCCTGGTCACCACCAAGCGCCCCGAGCTCGAATCCAGGGACGACCTCAAGCGCCGCATCGACGCGGCGAGCAAATACGTCCCCCTGGACCAGATCTGCCTCTCCGGCCAATGCGGCTTCTCCTCCACGGTGGAGGGAAACGCCGTGACCTACGACGAGCAGCTTGCCAAGCTCCGCCTCATCGTCGAGACCGCGAGCGATGTCTGGGGCTAGCACCGTACCGTCGGAGCCCGCGAGGTCCGGCAATTGGCGCACATCAGATTATCGGGACACGATATGGGAAGCAGGCTCAGCATGCTTGCCATCATTGCGGCGATCATCTTCGGCATCGCCTTCGTCATCAACGCGACCGGTACCGTCACCGATGCCGCCTTTTCCGTGACCGGCCTGCTGCTTCTCGGCCTGGTCAGTCTGGCTCTCCATCAGGCCGGCATCGGCAGCGCCTGGGTCAGGCGCCGCTGACCTGGCCGCTGCTCCCGGCGGTCAGCCGGCCGCCGTCCCGCCGCGGACCGCGCCGCGTACCAGCTCGGCCGAGACGGCCGTCAGCTTGCGGCGCTCGGCCCTGGCCTGCGCCCGCAGCTGCTCGTAGGCCGCGCGCGCGGAAAGGCCCTGCCGCCCGATGAGCACTCCCTTCGCCTGCTCGATGATGGCCCTGGAATTCAGCGCGCCCTGCAGCTGGACGGCGAGCTCGGTCTGCTGCTCACCCAGCATCATGGTGGCGATAAGCAGCGCGGCCAGGTCGGTAAACGCGAGCAACGCCAGTTCGGCCTCGGCGGACCAGGGGCGCCGCTCGCAGGAGAGCACCGCCACCACGCCCACCGCGTCCTGGTTGTACGGGATCGGGCTGGCGAGCACCGCTCGCACCCCGCGGTCGACGGCCTCGATGCAGAAGCGTGGCCACCGCTGCTCGGCCGTGAGATCCTCGGCGCCGACGAGCGCCTTGTCGTCGAAGGCGGCGATGCACGGCCCTTCCTGCAGCCGAAGCTGGAGTTCTTCCAGATGCCCCATCCTGTCGTCGGACACCGCGGCGTTACGCAGGTGGTGATCGGCATCGGCCAGCATCAGGCCGGCGCCGTCGACGGAGAAGATCGCGTGCGTGGTATGGACGATCTGCCGCATCGCCTCCTCGACCCGCATCTCGCCGAAACGCAGCCTGCCGAGTTCGGTCAAGGCGTGCCTGACGTCGTGGACCGAGACGCTCATCCGCACGCTCCTGGAGTGTTCATGGCCTGCGCCTAAGCTATCCTCCAGCTGGCAAAGGCTGTCCAGGCCGGAAAGCTCGAAAACGCGGCGGACAGGCCGCCTTGCGTTCCTGATGACCGGCCGCGGCCGGTCGGGCAGCAGCTGGCCGACGCCGGCGATCAGGCGCGCGGACCCGCAGTCCATGAAGCCAGCCCGCGCCAGGTCGAAGACGATCTGCCTGGGCGCGCGCTGGGCGATCAGCCTCAGCTGCTCGGTGAGAAACGCCATCGTCACCAGGTCCAGCTCGCCGCTGATGAGGACGGTGGCCGTCTGTCCGCTGAAGGTCACCTCTATCGCGGCGGGTGCCGCGGCAGGACCGGTAGTGCACATGAGGACCCCCACTCACTGGCCGCAGGGGTCTGGGCGGCATCATGAACGTTCCCAGTATGCCGCATGTCCGCGAGCCGTTCACCTCATTGGGGCCGGGGCGCTCCTGCTCGCCCGGGCCGGCGTCTGCGACAGTGATGTCATGCCATGGATCGAGCTTGACGGGGCCGTCAACGTGCGCGACCTGGGCGGCCTGCCGACCGACGACGGGGGCCTGACCGTCGGCGGCAGGCTGCTTCGCGCGGACAACCTGCAGAATCTGTCGCCCGCGGACGTGACCACGCTGACGCGTCACCTCGGCGTGACCACCGTGGTCGATCTGCGCAGTTCGCACGAGCTCGAGCTGGAGGGCCCGGCGCCCCTGGACGGCGTCGCGGGCGTCCGGCACAAGCACCACCCGGTGCTGCCGGAAGTCGGGGCGGCCACCGACGTGGTGGCCGAGGCTCTGCGCGCCGACAGCGACAGGGACCGCTCGCGTTACCCGGCCAATCCGGTCACCGGGCACTACCTGGGCTATCTCGAAGACCGGCCCGACCAGGTGGTGGGCGCGCTGCGCGACATCGCGAGCGCCGACGGGGCGGCGCTGGTCCACTGCGCGGCAGGCAAGGACAGGACAGGCGTGGTGGTGGCACTCGCGCTGACCGCCGTGGGCGTGGACAAGCAGGCAGTGATCGGGGACTACGCCGCGTCGGCCGAGCGCGTCCAGGCCCTGGTCGATCGGCTGCGCCGCTCGCGGACCTACGGGCCTGACATCGACAGCAAGCCCGTCAGCTCGCAAATGGTGCGGCCGGAAACGATGGCGGCCTTCCTCGAGCAGATGGACTCACGGTACGGCGGAGTCGGCGGCTGGCTGGCCGGTCACGGCTTCACCGCCGAGGACCTGCGCCTGCTGCGGGCCAAGCTCCGCCGCCCCTAGGCGTCGCGCCCGGTCCCACATGATGGGCCGGCGGACGCAGGCACCTCGCCGCCGGCAAGGAGTTACCAACCTGACCGGCAACGGATGCCCGTCGGCCATGGCCCGGATACCTCCCGTTTGTCTTGGCTAGCCAAGATCTCGACTTGTCTAGCCAAGATTTGGCATCTTGGTCCCCGGCCTCCGGGGACTGTGGTTTGGGAGGGAATAGTGCGCGCAAGGCACGTGATTGCGACAAGTGCCGCGGTTGTCGGCAGCTTGCTGCTCACCGCCGCATGCAGTTCCTCGGGCTCGAGCAGCAGCAGCAGCGGCAGCACCACCGGTAGCGCAGTCAACTGGGCAACCGTTACCTCCGTCGCGCAGGGCGGCGGCATGAACGCGCTGATCGCGGCGGCCAAGAAGGAAGGTCAGCTCAACGTCATCACGCTGCCCTCCAACTGGGCCAACTACGGCACGATCATGAAGGACTTCACCGCCAAGTACGGCATCAAGATCACGGACGCGAACCCGGACGGCTCGAGCCAGGACGAGCTGAACGCCATCGCTCAGCTCAAGGGCCAGAGCCGCGCGCCCGACGTCGTCGACGTGGGCACCGCATTCGCGGTCAAGGGCCAGCAAGAGGGCGACTGGGCCCCGTACGAGGTGGCGACCTGGAACGACATCCCGGCCGACGCCAAGGCGTCGAACGGCGACTGGTACGCCGACTACGGCGGGTACGTCGCGATCGGCTACAACTCCGCGACGGTGAAGGTGCCGCCGACCTCATTCGCCGACCTGCTCAAGCCCATCTACAAGAACGAGGTCGCCATCAACGGCAACCCGACCCAGGCGAGCGCCGCCTTCTCGGCCGTCTTCGCCTCGGCGCTGGCCAATGGCGGCTCGCTGAACAACATCGCCCCCGGTATCGCCTACTTCAAGAAGCTGCACTCGGTAGGCAACTTCGTGCCGGTCACCGCGAGCGCGGCGACGATGGAGAGTGGCCAGACGCCGATCGTCATCTGGTGGGATTACCTGCTGGCGTCCGAGATCGGGCCCAGCGTCTCCGGCCTGAAGATCGTGATCCCGACGGACTCCACCTACGCCGCCTACTACGACCAGGCCATCAGCAAGTACGCGCCGGACCCGGCCGCGGCCAGGCTCTGGGAGGAATACCTGTACTCGGTCACGGGCCAGAACCTCTGGCTCGAGGGCGAGGCCCGGCCGATCGAGCTGCCGACCCTGGTCGCCGATGGCACGGTCAACCAGGCCGCCTACAAGGCGCTCCCGCCTGCTCCGGCCGGCACCGTCACGTTCCCGACCCAGGCCCAGCAGAATGCGGCGGAGAACGTCGTCGCGCAGCAGTGGTCTAGCGTGATCGGTTAGCGGTGGATCAGACCGTAACGGCCCCGGGATCCCTTGCGGATCCCGGGGCTCCCGGCCCCGGCCCGGGCCCGGGTCCCGCTGCCGCCGCGCCTGGCCAGCCGGCCGGGCAGAGCCTGCCAGGCATCCTGCGCTGGCTGCGCCGGATTGCAGGAGTCGTGCCCTTCGGGGCGTACGTGACGCTCGGCCTGCTGCTGCCGATGGTCGCGGTCGCGATCGGCGCCTTCCGCAGTGACAGCGGCGGCTTCACGCTCGGCAACATCAAGGCCGCGACGCACGGCATCTACCTGCACGGATTCTGGCAAAGCATCATCTTGTCGGTGTTCACCTCGATCCTGCCCGCGATCTTCGGGCTGCTTATCGCGTACGCCATCTTCACCGCCAAGCGGGGGAACGTGCTGCGGCAGATGACGATCACGGCCTCCGGCGTATTCGCCAACTTCGGCGGCGTGCCGCTGGCCTTCCTGTTCATCGCCTCGGCCGGCTCCTCAGGCCTGATCACCCACTGGCTCGCGAACATAGGGCTCAACATCTACAGCTTGGGTTTCAGCCTCTACTCCCTCAGCGGCGTGATCATCGTGTACTTCTACTTCCAGGTCCCGCTGATGGTGCTGATCATCCTGCCGGCCCTGGAGGGGCTGCGCCCGGCATGGCGGGAAGCCGCCCAGAACATGGGCGCGCGTACCTGGCAGTACTGGCGCTACGTCGGCGGCCCGGTGCTGCTGCCCTCGTTCATGGGCTGCGTGCTGCTGCTGTTCGGCAGCGCGCTGTCCGCCTACGCCACCACCGAGGCGCTGACCAACGGGACGATCCCGCTGACCGCGATCCAGATCGGGTCGTTCCTGAACGGGAACGTCATCGCCGGCCAGCAGAACATCGGCAAGGCGCTCGGCCTGGGCATGGTCGTCATCATCGCGATCGCGATGACCCTGTACGTCGCGATGCAGCGCAGGGCCGCCAGATGGCTGCGATAGTTCCCCTCCGGGTCAGCAGGGCCGCCATCTGGCGCTGGGTGATCCTCCTGCTCGCCGGCGTGTATTTTCTCGTGCCGCTGGCCGTGGCGTTCCGATTCGCCGGGATCAAGGCGTTCGGCTCGGTGGTCAGCGAGTCCGGGTTCACCTCGGCCCTGGGCCTGTCGGTGCGGCTGGCAATCATCACGACGGTGATCACGATCGTGCTCATGCTGCCCACCACCGTCTACGTCCACCTGCGGCTGCCAGGGATCAGGCGGCTGATGGAGGGAATCACGATCCTGCCGATCGTCATCCCGCCGGTGGTGCTGATCGTGGGCGTGCTGGCGATCGCGCCGGGCTCGCTGAAGAACACGCCGTACCTGCTGGCGCTGGAGTACGTCGTCCTGGCCATGCCGTTCGCCTACCGGGCGATCGACGCAGGCCTGCGGTCGCTGGACCTGAAGACGGTCGTCGAGGCGTCCAACTCGCTGGGCGCCGGCTGGATCAACACGCTGCTGCGGGTGATCCTGCCGAACCTGCGGACCGCGTTGCTTTCTGCCGTCGTACTGACCGTGGCCCTGGTGCTCGGCGAGTACACGATGGCCAGCCTGGCCCTGTACACGACCTTCCCCGTGTGGATCTACGTCAACAGCCAGACCAGCGGGCAGGTCTCGGTTGCGGCCTCGCTGCTGGCGCTGTTCGTGACCTGGTTCTTCCTGATGCTCATCACGGTGCTCGGCACCCGGCAGTCGCGCCGGACAGGCGGCGGCGCGGTCACGCTGTTCACCGTGGCCCGTCAAGAAACGCGGGGTAACTAATGACGACTAACACCGCCAGGGACGCCGTCACGGTCGGCGGTAGCTGGAAGACGACCGGGTCCGGGGGAACGAGCGTGGTGCTGCAGAACCTGAGCCGGGCGTTCGGGGCCACCAAGGCCCTGGACGGGCTGTCCATCGAGATGGCCCCCGGCGAGCTCGTCGCGCTGCTCGGTCCGTCCGGCTGCGGCAAGACCACGGCGCTGCGCATCGTGGCCGGCTTCGAGACGACGGATACCGGAGCCGTCCTTGTCGGCGGCAAGGACATCTCGTCGGTCCCGGCCGCCAGGCGGGACATGGGCATGGTGTTCCAGAGCTACAGCCTGTTCCCGAACATGGTCGCGCTGGACAACGTGGCCTTCGGGCTCCGGATGCGCAAGATCGGCTCGGCGGAGCGCCGCAAGCGGGCCGGCGAGCTTCTCGACATGGTCGGCCTCGCCGGCCAGGCCAGGCAGTACCCGCATCAGCTGTCCGGCGGCCAGCAGCAGCGTGTCGCGCTGGCCAGGGCGCTCGCCATCGAGCCCCGGGTGCTGCTGCTCGACGAGCCGCTGTCCGCGCTGGACGCCAAGGTGCGCCTGCAGTTGCGCGAGCAGATCCGCACCCTGCAGCAGCGGCTCGGCATCACCACCCTGTTCGTCACGCACGACCAGGAGGAGGCCCTGTCGATGGCGGACCGGGTCGGGGTGATGAGCAAGGGCACGCTGGAGCAGATCGCGGCGCCCGACGAGCTGTACGACCACCCGGCGACGGCGTTCGTGGCCGAGTTCGTCGGCGTGATGAACCGGCTGCCGGGTGAGCTGCGCAGCGACAGGACGGTGACCGCGCTCGACAACACCGTGCCGGTCATGAACCACGGCACGGACGTGAGCCCCGGCCCGGTGGACGTGCTCGTGCGGCCGGAGGGCCTGCGGATGGAGGTCATCGAGAACGGCAACGGGATCGTGACGACAAGGACCTTCCTGGGCTCGTTGACCAGGGTCGGCGTCCTGCTGTCCGGCGACGTCACGGTTCAGGTCGACAAGCAGAGCGCGGCGGCCGTCGCGCTGGCACCGGGCACGTCTGTCTCGGTGTCCCTGCCCGCGGAGCCGGTCCTGGTCGCGCCGAAGCGGTTATCCCGCTCGCACGAGGGGCGGCGGCGTTCCGTCCGCGCTCGCGGCCAGTGCCGGGTCCCACCCGCACACCTCGCAGGCGTGGCGGAAGGCAGACCGCGCGAACTCCAGCGCCGCCGCGTGCGGGTCGGTGGCAGCGCGGACATCAGCCCAGTCGAGGATGTACTCGCCGAGTGCGGTGTCCCAGTGTGCCGACGGCGGGGACAGGGTCAGGCCGGCGAAGCCGTCGGGTGCCGGGTGCGCGTACGCGTAGAACGCCGCCTGGTCGTGTCGCGCGTCGCCCGGCCACCAGCCGACCGCGACCTCCTGGGCGTCCATCGCGTTGCGCATGATGAAGTCGTCCGACGGCGGGTCGGCCGAAAGGCCTGAGAACAGGCTCACCGCGAGGTCGAATGAGCCCCACCACGCGTTGACGGGCGTGGAACGCCCGCGGAAGGGCGCCCGGTAGTCGGCGAGGACGAGCGCCGCCTGGGTCGCGGCAGCGAAGTAACTGGCGACCTCACCGGGGTCGTAGTGGGCGTGCTCGTCGTCGGCGTCCAGCGGCACCTGCCACGGGACCTCCTGCGGCGCCGGGTCGATCTCCACCGGGCCGGCCACCTCGCGTACCGCGGCGAGCACCCCGCGGGTCACCTCGCCCACCGGCCGGTCCGGGGTCAGCGCCACCCGCCGCACCCGGCCGTCGCTGTGCTCGACAACCGCCTGGTGAATGTGCAGGTCGAGCGCGACGACCAGGGATCCGGAGCCGTCGGGCGCCGGCAGCGGCGCGGTCTCCCAGCCCCGTGCCGTCAGGCGCAGCGCCGCGTGCTGCAGCTGCGGCTCGGGCGGCGCGAGCTTCGCGGCGAGCTTGCCGAGGACCTGGGTATGCGCGTGCAGGGTGTCGCACGTCGCGCGCCATTGCCGATACGAGAGTGCGGGCCAGGTGTGGGGCATGACAGGCAGGTTACCGCTATTCGCCGGCCAGCCGCTTGAGCGGGAACGGCGGCGGGACGCGCAGCTCGGTGTTCCTGTCGGCGGCGGCGCCGGCCAGGGCCGACACATCCCAGGGGACGTTGGCGGCGAGCTCCCGGTGCAGCGCGGCCAGGTCGTCGGTGGTCTGCGGCGCGGTTACCGCGACCGGCGTGTCGTGGTCGACCATGGTGGTCACGATCGACAGGTACTCGCCGTGATCGATGAGCTCGACCAGCCTGGTCTGGCACGGCCAGTCGACCACCGCGCAGGTGGTGACCTCCCAGAACCCGCGCGCCGGGTCGGCGGGATCACGGCGCGGGCGGATCTCGTTGGTGTGCGTGTGGCCGTTCAGCCACAGCACCACGTTGGGGAACCGGTGCAGCAGGGCTGCCAGGTCCGCACCGCTGAGCATCGGCTCGCCGCCCGGCGCCAGGCAGCGGGCGTTGTTCAGGGTCTGCGTCCCGTGGTGCGAGAAGACGATCACGAGCCGGTCGTCGTGGCCGGTCCTGACCGTGTCCCCGCCCGGCCCGCGGTAGGCGGAATGCACCTCCTGCAGCCGCGTCTGCAGCCAGCGCGCCTGATCGCGGTCCAGGCACCCCGCTGCGCCTCCGGCCAGGCAGTTGGTGTCGAGCGCGACGAACCGCACCGCAGGCGTGTCGTAGACGTAGTAGGCGGTGCCGTCCAGCCGGTTGCGTTCGGTGAAGCCGTGCCCGAACGGCCGTGACCCGGCTCGCAGGTGCGCGTCGACGAAGTCCCGCCTGCTGATCGGCCTGCGGAACGGATCGGGCGTGACCTGCCGGTACGGGCCCGCCATGAACACCTCAGGGCGCGAGGTGAACAGGTCGAGCAGCTGGTCCTGGTCGAAGCCATCCGGCAGCCCGGTCGGCTTCCTGCTGCCGGTCAGCGCCGTGGCCAGGCCCGGTGTCTGGGTGCCGACGCCCTGGTTGAGCGCCTCGTGGTTGCCGAAGCAGGACAGCCAGGGCAGGCTCAGGCCCGCTGCGGAGAACTCGCGCAGCGCGCGCTGCAGCAGGCCAGGGTGGACGGGGAAGCCGAGCTCGCGCAGGAAGAGGTCGGGCCCGTCGGGACCGGGGCCGTCCGGGCGCCAGAAGATGTCGCCCGGCCAGCGCGGTGACTGCACTCCCTCGTAGTCCGGGCCGCCGGAATCCGGGTTGACCAGGCCGCCGTCGAACAGGGCGAGAAAGGCCTGCAGCTCGTTCCACTGCGCGTTGTCGATCGCGTCGCCCGTGGTCACCGCCAGCTGCGGCGGCAAGCCCGTGGCCGGCCCGACCGTGCCGCCGAGCGTGCGGAGGGTGGCATCCACGGCGTGTGCGGTGAGCGCCTCCTGCGGACGCTGGACCGGGATGATCCCGGCGTACCTCGGGTCGGCGAAGCCGGCGTTGAGGAACTCGAACCGGGTCGGCGACTGCACGTCGGCGAGCTGCAGGTCGGTGATGTGCACGAGGGCGAACAGCGCACGGCCGGCGCCAGCGGGCTCCAGGCCCCCGGCGCCGAGGTCGTCGCGGACGAGGTGCGGCTCGCCAGCGCAGATCTCGATCGCGCGGTAGGCGGCCGAGCGCCCGCGCCGGATCACCGGCCCTGGTCCGAGCCGGCGATCCGTGGTCAGCGGCGGGTGCCTGCCGCTCACGCCTCTTCCCCGGCCTCCGAGACGTCGGGTCCCGAGCGTGTCGAGACGAGCACCGGGTCGGGCCTGATCGTGAGCGCGACCCGGCTGCCCGCGGCCAGCGCGGCCGCGTCCGAGGTGGCGAGCTGGGCCATGACCGTGGTGTCGCCGAGGTCGACGGTGACCCGGCTGGTCGCGCCGAGGAAGGTCGCGGCGATCACGGTGCCGACAAGCGGGCTGGATTCCTCCGAGGTGTACGACGCCATCGTGACCGCCTCCGGCCGCACCAGCGCCACCACCCGCCCGTCCGGCACGTTCTGCTCCATCAGCGGCAGCGTGCAGCCGCGAACCGTCACCTGGCCGCCGGAGACCTCGCCGTCCAGCCGGTTGGTGAGGCCGACGAACTCGGCCACGAAGGACGTCGCCGGGCGCGAGTAGACCTCGGTGGGCGGGGCAAGCTGCTCGAGGCGGCCGTCCTTCATCACGCCGACCCGGTCCGCGATGGCCAGCGCCTCCTCCTGGTCATGGGTGACGAACAGCGTGGTGATGCCGACCTCGAGCTGGATCCGCCGGATCTGGTCCCGCAGTTGCGCCCGGACCTTGGCGTCGAGCGCGGACAGCGGCTCGTCGAGCAGCAGCACCTGCGGTTCGATGGCCAGCGCTCGGGCCAGCGCCACCCGCTGCTGCTGCCCGCCGGAGAGCTGGTTCGGGTACCTGTCGGCCTGCGCGGACAGCCCGACCAGGTCCAGCATCTCCAGCGCGGTCTTGTCACGATCGGCCGCGCCGACCCGGCGCAGCCGCAGCCCGAAGGCCACGTTCTGCCGCACGGTCATGTGCGGGAACAGCGAGTAGGCCTGGAACACCATGCCCATGTCGCGCTTGTTCGCAGGCAGCCGGGTGATGTCCCTGCCGCCGACGGTGATGGATCCGGTGTCGGTGTCCTCGAGCCCCGCGAGCAGGCGCAGCGTGGTGGTCTTGCCGCAGCCCGAGGGGCCGAGCAGCGCGACCAGCTCGCCGGGCTGCAGGGTCAGGTCGAGGTGGTCGAGCGCGACCACGGGGCCGTAGTGCCGGCTCAGCCCTTCCAGCCGGACCTCGACAGCGGTCCTGGCCGCGCCGTCCCGGGTGTTGGTCATCGGTGAAGTCACGAGCGGTACCTCATCCCCGGGGGAAGCCGCGACGCCGGCGGCGGGCAAAGGACAGGATCAGCAGCAGCACGAAGGTGAACAACAGCGCGGCGAACGACGTGGAGAAGATCACCCCAGCGTCCGGCGTGTTCCTGCTGATGGAATACAGCTCCACCTGCAGGTTGACGTACAGCAGGAAGAACGCGATGGTGAACTCGCCGAGCACCAGGGCGCAGGTCAGCAGCAGGGCGTTCAAGATCGCGTCCCACATGTTCGGCACGATGATCCGGACGATGACGCTGAACCAGCTTGCCCCGAGGCTGCGGGCGGCCTCGGACAGCGTGATGGCGTCGATCGAGCTCAGGCCGGCCGCCAGCGCCCGGTAGGCGTACGGCAGGGCAAGGATCACGTAGACCCAGAACAGCATGAGCGCGGACAGGCTCAGGTGCTGGATCTTGTCGTAGATCGGGCCGAGCCCGACCACGAGCACGATCGGCGGGATCGTCAGCGGCAGCAGGGACAGGAACTCCATGGTGCGCGCCAGCCACCGCACCCGCAGCCTGATCCAGATCATGGTGGGCACTACGAGCACCAGCATGACCCCGCTGGTGATGACCGCGAGCTCCAGCGTGATCTCGACCGCGCTGATCAGCGGGGGGATCCCCTCGCTGCTGTTGTAGGAGGCAATCTGCTTGTAGGCCGAGAACGACCAGGTGCCGAGCTTGGCCCCCTCCAGCGAGAACCGGGCCATCGCCAGCAGCGGCAGCACGATGAACAGCCCGAACACGGTGAAGACGACGTAGCGGAACGCGTTCAGCCGCCTGCGCCGCCGGGCCTGCATGCCGGCCGGGCGCCTGGCAGGCGCGGCCATCGGCGTCTCGCCGACCGAGGTTACCGCAGCCATCGCGCCGCCCGCCGCCCCAGCAACGCGTACCCGGTCATGACGATCGCCACGAGCACGACCATGCCGAGCGCGAGCACGTCGGCGTAGTTGATGTTGGCAAGCCCCACCTCGCTGGACATCGAGTTGTAGATCTGCTGCGGGACCGTGTAGGGCACCTGGTCCTCCCACGCCTGGATGGTGGCGTAGGCCGACAGGGCGTTGGCGAACAGCAGCAGCAGCGCCCCGAGGAAGGCGGGCATCAGCAGCGGGCCGCCGACGTACCGCCAGTACTGCCAGGTCGACGAGCCAAGGCTCTCCGAAGCCTCCCGCCACTGCACCCTCAGGCCGTCGATGGCGGGCAGGAAGACCAGCACCATCAGCGGGATCTGGAAGTAGGCGTAGATCAGCGTGATTCCCCACGGGAAGCTGAAGTACCAGCCGGCGTGGAACAGCAGTCCGACCGGCCCGATGAGCACCAGGAAGGCGAACGCCAGCGTCACCCCGCCGAACTGGGCGAGGACGCCGGAGACGGACAGGTAGAGCCTGCGGATCATGCCATCGGGATTCCCGGCCGCTATGGCGTAGGCCAGGATCGCGCCGAACCCGGCGCCGATGACCGCCGAGATCAGCGACAGCTTGAACGACCCGATGAAGTAGCCGCGCACCTGCGAGTTGCCGAGCGCGGTGAGGCCGGACAGGGTGAACGTGCCTGCCGGGTTCTTGAATGCGTCGTACACCACGATCCCGGTCGGCCACAGCAGGAAGACCGCGACGTAGCCGAAGAACGGGACGGTGCCGATCCAGTTGGGAATCGACAGCCGGCGCCCGGCCCGCACGGGCCGGGCGCCGGTACCTGTCGCAGCGACAGCCACCTGCTGCTCGCTAGCTCACGGCCTTCGCCCAGTTCGTCGCCAGGTACGTGGCGGCGGTGGTGCTCTGGGCTGGGGAGAGGAACACCGGCGTGCCGGTGACGGCCGGCAGCTTCGACGCCGCCGCGGTGTTGATGCTGCCGTTGCTGGTCATCGCCTGCTGCTCCACCGGCCGGGCGCCGCCCTCGAGCCAGAGGTTCTGCCCGCCGTCCGAGCCTTGAGAGTACAGGAACTCCTCCCACAGCCGGGCGGCCGCCGGGTGCGGCGCGTTCTTGTTGATGGCCTGCGCGTAGAACCCGCCGAGCACGGCGTTCTGCGGGATGAACACCTTCCAGTTCGACACGCCGACGTAGCTCGCCAGGTTGAGGTAGTCCCAGTCGAACACGACCGGGGTCGTGCCCGCCTTGATCGAGGCGCCGGTCGCCTGGATCGGGGAGAAGTTGCCCGCCT
>JASHTQ010000211.1 GCA_030040475.1 Streptosporangiaceae bacterium | reverse complement strand
CCGACCCAGCCGAGGACCCTTACGCGTCGCGCCTGCGGAACAGGTAGCCGCCCGCGGCGAGCAGTGCCGCCGCCCACAGCGCCGTCACGCCGAGCTGCGGCCACGCCGACCACAGGTGCACGTTGGCGTTCGGCCCGAAGGTAGTAGAGACCACCTGGTTCGCGGCATCCGGCAGGAACCGCATGATGTCCCACCGCCACTGGTCAGGCAGTGCCTGCTCGAGCACCGGGATGATGAAAAGCGCCGCTATCGCGATCGCGATCGTCCCCGCCGTGTGCCGAACAAGCGCGCCGATCCCAAACGCAATGATCGCCACCAGCGTGACGAAAAGCGCGCACCCGACAATCGCGAGCAGCACGGTGCCGGGGTGGATCACGTACGAGCCGGAGAACACCACCTTGCACCCGGGCGCCAGCCCCGGGCCGGCGCTGTCCGGCACCGTATGCGGGCCTCCCGCGCAGGTCACGTTCGCGTTCAGCGGGATCGTGACCGAGTGGAACAGCGACGCGCTCACCCCGCTGCCCGCCAGCAGCGCCTGCCCGACGAAGAACGCGGCGAACGACGTCACCAGCGACACGACCAGCGTCAGCGACGTGAGCACGATCGCCTTCGCCGCGTAGACCGTGCCGCGCCGCGGCTCCGCGGTCAGCACGGTGCGGATCATCCCGGTGGAGTACTCCGACGTGATCGCCAGCGCCGCGACCACCGCGATGATCAGCTGCCCGATCTCGAAGAACGCGATCAGCGACGTCTGGGTCGCGTCGAACCCCGCCTTGTTCCCCGGGTTATGCGAGAAGTTGGCGTCGATCCCCCCGGTGATCGCCGCGCCGATGCCGACCGAGACGATCAGCAGTGCCGCCAGCGTCCAGTAGGTGGACCGGACCGAGCGGATCTTGGTGAACTCCGAGGCGATCGCGCCCCGCAGCCCGGCCCGCCCGGCGGCCGCCGGCAGCGGCGAGGGAAGCAGCGTAACAGTGGTCATCGCTCAGTCCCCGCTCTCGCCAGTGCCGGGAACCCCGGCGTGGTACTCCACGCTGCTCGCGGTCAGCTCCATGAACGCCTCCTCGAGCGAGGCGTGCACCGTGGTCAGCTCGTGCAGCCTGATGCCCTGCTCGAACGCGATGTCGCCGACCGCCTCCGCGGTCATCCCCCGGACCTCGAACGCACCGTCATCCCCGGCAGACGTCGTCGCGCCCGCGGCGGTCACGGCCTTGATCAGCTGATCAGCCAGCGGGGTGCGCACCCGCACGGCCGCCCCGGACGAGCCCGCGATGAACTCCGCCATCGAGCAGTCGGCGATCAGCTTGCCCCGGCCGATCACGATCAGGTGGTCGGCGGTCGACTCCATCTCCGACATCAGGTGGCTGGAGACGAAGACCGTGCGCCCCTCCGCGGCCAGCGCCTTCATCAGGTTCCTGATCCACAAGATGCCCTCGGGGTCCAGCCCGTTGACCGGCTCGTCGAACATCAGCACCCGCGGATCGCCGAGCATGGTCGCGGCGATGCCGAGCCGCTGGCTCATGCCGAGCGAGAACCCCTTGGACCGCTTGCTCGCCACCTCGCAGAGCCCGACGAGCTCGAGAACCTCGCCGACGCGCCGCCTGGGCAGGTTGTTGGTCTGCGCCAGGCACAGCAGGTGATTGTAGGCCGAACGCCCCCCGTGCACCGCCTTCGCGTCCAGCAGCGCGCCAACCTCGCGCATCGGGTATCCCAGGTCGTGGTAGCTGCGGCCGTCCACCGTGACGGTCCCGGCGTCCGGGTAGTCAAGCCCGAGGATGCACCGCATCGTGGTGGTCTTGCCGGCCCCGTTCGGGCCGAGGAAGCCGGTGACCCGGCCCGGCTCGATGCCGAACGTCAGCCCGTCGACGGCGGTCTTCTTGCCGTACCGCTTCGTGAGGCCCCGCACCTCAATCATCAAAATGGCCCTCTTCTCTTCACAGCTGCCCCAGCCAATTCTGGCCGCCCGCCGCGCCCGCCCGCGTCGGCCGCGGTGATGATTCGGGGGATCCTCCCGCAGGAGGAGGACCGTCCCTCCGCAGGGGGATGGCCATCATCGACCCCGTCAGCCGCGCTGATCTCCCGCACCACCCGGCCGCCGTATTTTTCAGCCGAACGAGCCGTGGTACCAGTCCAGCCGACCGCTGCTGCCGTCAACGGAGTAAAAGACCGGTTTCAGCACCGACCCCGCCGGGCAGTTGCAGGCGATGATCGCGAGAATCTGGCGCGGAGCGGTCCGGGCGCAAGACGCAGCGGCCTACGCGGAGTACGTGCAGCGAACCGGAATCGAAGGCTACGAGAGCACGGCGGGCAACCGCGGCGCCTGGCTGCTCTGGCGGGTCGAAGGCGACCGCGCCGAGTTCGTCACGCTGAGCCTGTGGGAGTCCCGGGCGGCGATCGAGGCCTTCGCCGGCCGGGACATCGACACCGCCGTCTTCTACCCGGACGACGATCAGTTCCTCATCGAGCGGGATCTCACGGTAAGGCACTATGAGGTGGCGGGTGCCGAACAGCGCTAGCGGTCCTCGTCACCCGGGATGTCCGCCCCCTCGGCGTGCTCCTCGGGCGCACCCTTGATCGCGACCTCCGCGCGGGACTCCAGAGCCGCGTCGAAAAGCTCGGCCACCGACTTGCGGATCTCCTCGCGGAGGGTCGCCCTGTCCTTGCAGAGGTTCTCGATGTTCCGCTGGTAAAGAACGAACCTCGCCCCGAAGTCGACCCGCGAGCGTGCCCCGGCGGCGAAGTCCCCGCCCAGGCTGCCGAACAAGCTGTCCGAATCGCCGCCCCCCGTGCTCGGCCCTTCCAAGTGCCACCGGCGATCGGGATCCACGCCCCGCTGCACCCGCGACTTGTCCGGCAGCAGCGCCACGTCGACAACGCCGCCGGCCGAGCCGCCCGTCTCGGCGTCGTGCACCCTGATCTCGGCATCGGCCGCCGCCTGGAAGTCGGCACCCGCCATCCGGTAGGGCACCACCCAGGTGCCCTGGCCGGCGGTCAGCGTCGCCGCTGAGGCGAAGTCGGCCCGCCCCGCGGCAGGGTTGTCCGCGTCGAGCCAGACCTTGACCTGGCCCCGCAGCGCCCACCCGGGAGCGAACCGGTCGGCCAGTTTCAGCAGGTCATCGAGGCGTTGACCGGCCTCCTCGAACCGGCCCTCGCGGTACAGCGCGACCGCGAGACGCCACAGCGCCTGGGCCGAAGCCGGGTCGGCGTCCGCCGCCGCCTGCGCGGCCCTGCGCGCATCCTCGAAATGCCCGAGCCACCACAGCGCCTCCGAGGCCAGCACGAGCGCCGCGATCCGGACCGCCGGCGCCGGGTCCTCCAGGTGGCGGTGGGCCGCCCACAGGGCGGCAACCGGATGATCGGGGCAGCTGCGCGCGTGTTCTCGCAGCGTCTGAAGGACATCCTCCGCCGGTGCCCTGGCGTCACGCCGGTGCCCGGCGGGAACAAGGTTGAGCCACCGCGCCGCGGCGCCTCTCAGCGGCTCGTCCAGTTCGAAGTCGGGCGCCTTGGGGTTGGCCACAAAGCCCGGCCCGGAGTGATGGGAGGGCCGGGACCCCGGAGCAACGGAGGGCGCCGCACTGTCTCCGGCCATCGGGCACATGATCGTTCCCTCGCCTCGGGCCGCCCGCCACGGGGCGGCAAGATGTCCGCCAACTCTAGCGGGCTGGCGCGCCGGCGGCCGGACGCGATCGGTCGCCTCACTCCGCGTGCAGCGGGGCCGCGGCATCGAGTTCGGTTAGCTTGGTCCGCACTTCGTCGGCGCGGATGGTGTGGCCGAGCTGGTCAAGGATATTCAGGGCCTGCTGCCATGACCGGCCGGCTGCTGCCGGATTTCCCGCCGCGTGCTGGCTGTCGCCGAGGTAGATGAGGGTGTGGGCCTGGCCGCGGCGGTCGCCGATCCGCTGGTGCAGCGCCAGTGACTGCTTGCAGTTGACGATCGCCTGGTCAGGGGAGCCCAGCCGGGCCTGGTAACGGTCTTCATGGTCGTACGCGTGGGCAAGCCCGATATGGGCGCAGGCCTGGCCGGCCAGATCGCCGATTTCTTCAAAGAGGTCAAGGGCGCGGCGGAAATGCACGCGGTCTTCGTCTTTCTCGCCGGCCAATGGCAGGCGCGGCCAAGGTTGAGGTGGGCGTGCGCCCGCCCGTAGGGACTCATGGCGCGCTCGGCGGCCGCCAGGCCGGTGCGGCAGACGCCGACCCAGTCTTGCCAGCGGCCGCTTCGGTCCAGGAACTCCGTCATCATGGCGGGAAGCTGCCAGGCGTGCGCAAGGTACCCGTTGGCCGCGGCAGTCTCGACGGCGTGCAACAGCACCGGGAATTCGGCCTCGAACCAGGCCCAGGCGGCCGGGCCGGGATGGAGCCCGAGCAGCCGGAACAGCCTGGCGGCCTCGGCCGGGAGCTGACGATAGGACCAGGAGAACACCGCCCGGGGATCTGCCGCTGTATCCGTCCCGCCGAAGGCGTTCAAGCTTCCCCGCGCCGCCGCGAGCTTGTCGGCGAGGGCGGCCAGCGGGAGAAGGCCGGGTGGGCGACGGCCCGGGCGGCCACAACGGCCAGCGCCAGCGGCGGCCGCGCACACGACGCGATGACCTCGGCCACGGCCCGCGGTTCGGCCGCGACCCGGTCCGTGCCGATACGTCGTGCCAGCAGCAGCCCCGCCTCGGCCGCGCTTGGCAGGTCCAGCGGGATGAGCTGGGCGCCCTCGGCGGTGACCAGGCTGGTGAGCCGATTGCGGCTGGTCACCACCACGGCGCACCCCGGCGGGGGAGCAGCGGCCGGACCTGGCCGGCGTCGCAGGCGTTGTCAAGGACGACCAGGATCCGCCGGTCGCCGAGCAGGCTCCGGTACAACGCGGCCTGCGCTTCCAGGCTGACCGGGATGCTCTCGGGCGGAACCTGAAAGGCCTCCAGGAACCCCCGCATCGCCTCGGCAGGTGCCAGCGGCGCTCCTGCCGGGTCGAATCCGCGCAGGTTCACGCACAGCTGCCCGTCGGGGAACCGGTCGGCCATCTGGCGTGCCCAGGTCACCGCGAGCGTGCTCTTGCCTACTCCCGCCGTGCCCTCGATCACCGTGATCGCCATCGTGCCGGGAGGAGCCGCGGCCCGCTCCAGCGCCAGGGACATTGCCCGCAGCTCGCGTTCCCGTCCGGCGAAGCTGTAGAGGGCTGCGGGCAGCTGCCTGGGCACCGTCACCTGGGCCGGCGGGAGCGCCGCGTCCGCCAGCAGCGGGTAAGGATCGTCGGGCCGGCAAACCCACGCCATCGTCTCGGTTTCCTTCACCCGGACCCGCACCTGGCGGTACGAAGCGGGGGTACCGGCCGGGATGTTCCTGATCACGTCGGCGCGGCCTCGAGCAGCCGGAAGGCAACGTTGACCGCGGTGCCGGCGACCCCGTAGGCATCGCGATGGACCTCTCCGGCATGCAGCGCGAGCCGCACCCGGATTCTCGCCGCCGGCGCATGCTCCTTGTTATGCGCCAGGAGAGCCGAAGAAAGCTCCTGAAGAAGCGAACGACCAATGCAGGCACCAGTACAGTCCGTCGCGCACCGCCAGCTGGTCAGGATTGGCCAGCCGAGCACCGTATCCCTCGACGTCTACGCCCACGATCGCTCGGTGCAAGGCAGGTGACGGCTCGTCCATCGCGGCTTACCTCTCCAGGCAGACTCCCTGGGACCAGCATCCTCCGCGTCTTCACCGAGAAGGAAGACGGCGCCGACGCCACCGCGCACGGCACGGCCATCAGCGCCCGCCTCGACAGCGCCGAGCAGGACCTGGCCGAGATCGCCGGCCAGCGGGTCGGCCGGCTCCGGTTCGGCAGCTTTCCCATGGCGCTGGCCACGTCTACCTGTTCGACGACGCCTTCCAGGCCGTCCTGCCCCGCGGGCACCGGCTGGCCCGCAGCGGCGCCGCGCTGGACCTGCCGGCCCTGGCCGAGGAGACCTGGGTCGGCGGCCGGGCCGGCAGCGCCTGGTTCCGCATCGTCCGGCAGGCCTGCCGGACGGCCGGCTTCGACCCCTGTGTCGCCCTGACCTCCGACGACTACCGAGCCATCCAGGCCTTCGCAGCGGTGTAAATCGCCAGTCCTGACGGAACGCCTCGTCGCACGACGGGCCACCAGGTGATGGTCAGCACACGCACATGATGGCCCTAGACCCCGAAGGCAGCCGCGGACTTGGCGTTACCTTCAGCTGTCGGGCTGCTCGACCAGTTGCGCCAGGTAGAGCTGCTCGCCAAGCTGCTCGATAAGTCCGAGCTGAGTCTCGAGGTAGTCGATGTGCTGCTCCTCGTCGGCGAGGATGGCCTCGAAAAGGTTCGCGCTGGTGACATCGGCGACGCCGCGCATGTACTCGATTCCCCGGCGGAGCCGGTCCACCGCCTCGGTCTCCACCGCCATGTCCGCCTCGAGCATCTGGGTGATCGTCTGGCCGATGCGCAGCGGGAACAGTCGCTGGTAGTTCGGCAGCCCGTCCAGGAACAGGATCCGGTCGGTGAGCACCTCGGCGTGCCGCATCTCGTCGACGGACTCCGCGCGAGTATGTCTGGCGAGTTTCACCCAGCCGAAGTTCTGCTGCATCTTGGCGTGCAAGAAGTACTGGTTGATGGCGGTCAATTCGGCAGTGAGCTGCTCGTTGAGCAATTCCAGGACGTGGTCGTCTCCGCGCATCAGGTCAGCCTAGCGATTGTCATCCGCCTGGTCAGGCGACACGCAGCGCCGGGACCGGGCACTGCTGGCCGCGTTCGCCGATCATGGCTGCGATCCGCTCCCGGCAGGTTCCGCAGCCGGTCCCGGCGCCCGTGGCCTCAGCCACCGCCTCGACCGTCGCCGCGCCTTCGTCGAGCACCGCGCCGACTTCGTCGCATGTCACAGCCCAGCAGATACACGCGAACATTCCCTCGCGGCTCCTCTCGGTCGATACATTGGTAAGGCTAACCTAAGTTTCCGGTTGGCGGAACCCTGGCGTCCGCTGATCGGTGACCCCTCGACGTTGCAGACTCTCCGGGCCGGCGATCCAGCATGCGCCGGGGTACGGCCACCACCTGTGCCGCAGGGCAGACGGCGGAAGATCAGGCCCAGAGACGTTGACTTAGCTTAGGCTTGCCTAATAAAACGGAGACATGTCTCTGCGATGGTCCTGGGCTCATCCCGCGCAGGGAACGCCGCCCGTGGCCGCCGCCGACGGTTCAAGCCAGCCAGGCTTGCAATCCCGCCTCGCGCAGCTCTCGGCACCGTGGCCGTTCACCGGCTGGGCCGCCCCGTTCGCCGACTTCGGGGCGTGCTGGGACGTGTGCCCGCGCCCGGATTGGCTGCTGTGGGCCGCGGCGCGCATGGCGCGGACGGAGCAGGAGCGGCGCGAGGTCGTCCGCTGTGCCGCGACCGTGGCCGATGCCGCGGTCCGGGCTGCTCGCATGGCTGATCCCCGCATCGGCGCGGCGATCAGCACAGCGCAGGCGTGGGCCCGTGGCGCGAGAGAACCGGCGGACGTGGCGGCTGCCTTCGAGGCAGCCGTGGCCGTGGCAGACCAGGCGGCAGAGCTGGCTGCGCAGGATGCGGCACGCGCGCGCCGGCTGCTCGCGTTCGCTCCCCGGCGGCGCCTGGCTTCGGTTACCGCGAGCCGGGCGCTGGGCGCCCAGCTGTCTTCGCGCGCGACCGACCGGCGCCGATGGGCGGCGCTCGCCGTGGCCTGGACCGCCCGGTCGGCCGCCGAGGCCGACCTCACGATGGATACCCCGGCGCGGTGGGCGGCCTCGGTTGAGCATGTCGGCCGCTACGCCGTCCTCGCGCTCTCGCCCCGGTACGGGGCAAGCCCGCGCGCCGCTGCTGCATGCGCCGCGGCAGTCAGGCACTCCCTGCGACGTCCTGCGGTCGCCTGACCGTCACGCCCAGCCGGCCGGGACCGGCACCGAGCCGTTACGACGCCTGCTGCCTGCCCGGTCTCGCCCGTCTTACCCTGCGCCTGCGGCGGGCCGGCCGCCCATCTCCACGAGGACCGTTGACTTAGGTTAGCCTTACCTAATCTAATAAGGATCATGAACTTCGATGTGCTCCCCGGGCCCTCCCTGCCGGAACTGGCCCGCACGGCTCTTTCCCGCGCCGCGGCCGCCACCGTCAGCGAAGCGGGCTCGGCGGGCGTCCCGGCCGCCGCCGGGCCGGTTCCCGTCCGGGCCGCGCGGGACGGCAGCCCGTTGCTGCTGCCCGCCACCGGGACGCTGGCGGAGCAGTGGCTGGCCTCGGCCCCCGGACCCGTGACCGTGTGCGTGCCGGCGCGGGTGCCATTTTCGGCCCTCCGCCTCACCGGGACATGCCGGCCGCTGGCCCAGGACCGTGCGGCCGGGATCACCGCCTGCACGGTGGCCGTGCGGTCGGTTCGGCTCGACGGCGCCGTGTCCGTGCCCATCCCGGTCGAGGAGTACCGGATCGCGGCGCCGGACCCGCTATGGCGGGTGGCACCCGGAGTGCTGCGACACCTCGAGCGCGGGCACATGGCCGACCTCATCGGCTGCGTACGCGCCCACGGCATGGACCAGGCCGACTGGGTGATCCCCTGCGGCCTGGACCGCTACGGCCTGGAACTCCTCGTGCTCACCACGGACGGGACCGCCGGGGTCCGGCTTTCCTTTCCGGACGGCCCGGTCGCATCGCTGCAGCAGGTCCCGGCCTCCATCCGCACCGCGCTGACGTGCCGCTGTCAGTCCGGACCCGGCCAGCACCACACCCGGCCCGCCGCCGGCCAGTAGTCCCCTGCCGTGACCTGCCGATGCAGGAAAGCGGAGGAGCCGCAGGCACCGACCCACGCCGCGCTCGTTCAGCGGCACGTTCGCGTGCCGCCATTCGGCGCCCCGGGGCTGCGCGATTCATGCTGTCGGCGGGTTCCCAGGCGAGGCTAAGCTGGACATCGGCGGTTCTTCACCCAGACGGCCGCCAGCCGCACGCATTTGACGCAACGGCCGGGACAGGGCCGGGGATGGCACGTGAATCATCAGGACGACCTCATCGACACCGCAGAGATGTATCTGCGCTCGGTGCTCGAGTTCGAGGAAGAAGGCGTCGTCCCACGGCGTGCCCGTATCGCCGAGCGGCTCGGGCACACCCCCCCGACGGTGTCGCAGACGATTGCCCGGATGGAACGTGACGGCCTGCTCACCCTGACCGGCGACCGGCAGATCGAGCTCACCCCGGCCGGCCGGTCCGCGGCCATCCGCGTCATGCGCAAGCACCGCCTGGCCGAATGCCTGCTGGTCAGCGTCCTCGGCCTGGAGTGGCACATGGTCCACGACGAGGCGTGCCGGTGGGAGCACGTGATGAGCGACACGGTGGAACGCCGGGTGCTCGATGTCCTCGGTCATCCCACGCAGTCGCCGTACGGAAACCCGATCCCCGGGCTCGCGGAGCTGGGCGAGGAAGGGAACGGGGAGCTTCCCGGCGTCGTGGTGCCGCTGACCGAGATACCCGCCGAGACCGGCAGCGTGGTCGTGCGCCGCATCGGCGAGTCGCTTCAGTCCGACACGGCCCTGCTGACCCGGCTGCGCGACGCCGGGCTCCAGCCGAATGCCACGGTGACGATCGCCCGCGCAGACGCCGGTGTCCGCATCGGCAACGGGCCGGCAAGCGTCGAGATCGGCGATGCCGCTGCCGCCCACATCTTCGTCGTCGCAGCCGGGGATATGACGGCAGCGACCGCCTGACACCCCGGTCCGCCCCTCCACCGCGTGCCGTGCCAGCCGGCCCGGCGCGGTTGCTCCTTGTAGCCGAAGCGCGGCGGGAGACCTACGCGCCCGCTATGATCACCGAGTTAGGTTAGGCTTACCTAAACGGGAGTGACCGTGCGGCTTCACCTGATCGCCTCCAAACCGACTGATTCGGTGACCTTCGGTTTCCTTCCGGCAGCGGCGCGGCTGGGCCTTGACGTCAGCGTGCTGACAGACCAGCCGGAAGCGCACGAGTGCGCCCTTGCCGAAGTGGAGACGGAGGGCTGCCCGGGTCCGGCTGTCCGCCCGGCGGCCCGCGGGACGGATCGGGCGTCGGCGCGGCTGGTGAGGTGCGATCCCTGGGACGTCCGCACGCTCATCGCGCAGATGGCGTCGCTGGGGACGCCAGACGCGGTCTTGTCCAACTCCGACCATCTCCAGGTGCAGGCCGCGCTGGCGGCGGAGTACTTCGGCCTGCCGGGCAAGGACTGGCGCTCGGCCCTGCGGGCCAAGGACAAGGCGCTGATGCGCCGCCATCTCCGCCAGACCGGCGCCGAGGATGTGGTGGCCGCCGAGATCACGTCCGCCACCGCGCACCCGGTGCACAGCCTGCCTTACCCGGTGGTCCTCAAGCCAGCCGGGGGAGTGGCCAGCGAGGACGTCGTGCTTGCCAGTGATCCGGCCGACCTAGCCAGCCGCTGCAGGGAGATCTTCTCCCGCCGTCCCGGCGAGCGGCTCGTCGCGGAGCAGTACCTGCCCGGCGCGCTTCGGACGCTTGAGACGCTCGGCGACGGCGTGACCACCTGGGTGCTGGGCGGCTTCCGGACGCAGGTGTCCGCCCCGCCGTTCTTCATCGAGGAGCGGCTCACCTGGGACGCCCCGGTTCCCGCCGCGGCCGCCGGGCACGTCCTGGGTGCCCTCGGCGATCTGGGTGTCTGTTTCGGCGCCTGTCATACCGAGTTCGTGGCCGACGCGGACGGCGGGGCACGGCTGGTAGAGGTGAACGACCGGCTGATCGGCGACGACTGCGACTTCCTGCTCTCCGATCTCCTGGGCGTGGACCTGTTCGAGCTCACCCTGCAGGTGTACCTCGGGCAGGCTCTGCCGCCTGGCCCGCCACCGGCCCCACCCGGCCCGCTGAGCTGCGCGATCGCCGACTACGTGGTCGCCGACCGGCCCGGCGTGCTCGCCGCCGCCCCGCCGGGAGGCGCCCAGCCCAGCGCCGAGCCCGGCGTCGTGCTCGGCTACCGGCCGCTCCGCCATCCCGGTGAGCGCATCACGCTGACCCACGCCAACCGTGACTACCTGGGGGTCATCAGCGCGATGGGGCCGGGCCAGGCGGCCGTGGCACGCGGTATCGCGGCCTTCCGCGAACGGGCCTGCTGGGAGATCCGCGCGGAGCCCCAGCCGTGACCGCCGGGTCGGCCCGTGACGGCCACCCGGATGCAGCCGAACGGGGGCTCGTTGCCGCGGTCATCGACGCGCTGCTGCGGGAGGACTACGCGAGCCTGTCCGGCAGGGTGCGGTCCCGCCCGGGCGGGACCGCGCTGCACCTGCCGGCCGACTGCGGCAAGCCCGGCCTCGTGCTCCCGCTCGAGCCGGACGGGTTCCTCGCCGACCTGCGCATCCGCCGCCCCGCGCCGACACTGGCCATCGACGACCTCCGTCGCGCCCTGGCGGTGATGTCGGACCCGCGGGACCGCGAGGGAGCCGCTGCGCTGGCCGAGGAGTGCCGTCAGGCACTTGCCACGCTCCGGCTGCGGGACCGCCACCTGCCCGCGGTCCGCGCCCGGCTGGCCCGCCACGCCCAGACCCGGCCCGCCATGTGGCTCGGGCCGGGCGGGCAGTGCCGCTACGACGCGCTGGCCGCCGCGATGCCGCACCCGGTCTACCCGGCCTCGGCGTGCAGGCTGGGCTTCAGCGACGAGGACTCGCTGCGGTACGCGCCGGAGTACCTGCCCGGGTTCGAACTCCGCTGGGTGGCAGTGCCGGAGGCGGCGCTGACCAGGGCCGGCCCGGCGCGCCCGCCGTGGTGGCCCGCCCCGACCGAGGTAGGCCTGCCTGCGTCCCTGACCGCGACCCATGCCCTGCTGCCGGTTCACCCGCTCACCGCGCGCACGGAACTCGGCCGGGCCCTGGCCGCCAGCGGGCTGGCTAACACGGCGGTGACCGCCCCGCAACCGCACCTGCGAGTGATCCCGACGCTGTCGACTAGGACCGTGGCGGTAGACGGCGATCCCGGCTGCCATCTCAAGCTGCCGCTGCCCACCAGCACGCTGGGCCTGCGCAACCGCCGCTCGATAGCGCCAGGCACGCTGGCCGACGGCGCCCTGATCGGCGCGATCGTGGCCGGGGCAGCCTCCGGCGGCGCGCTGCCCGGGTCCCTGCTGGCCGGATCCCTGCTGCCTGGATCCCTGCTGGCCGGGTCCCTGCTGGCCGCCGACGACGGCAGCTACGCCCACGCCGGCCATCCCTACCTCGGCTACCTGCTGCGGCGTATGCCGGAAGGCCTGGAACGGTGCCGGATCGTCCCGCTCGCCGCACTGCTCGCGCCCGGCCCGCAGGCAGACTGCCAGGGTCGGCCGCTAGTCGTCGAGGAACTCGCCGGCCAGTTCTACGACGGTGACCTGACCCGGCTGCTGACCGCCTACCTCAGCCTGCTGTTCGGCACCCAGGTCGACCTGTTCGTCCGCTACGGCATCGCCCTTGAGGCACATCAGCAGAACGCGGCGCTCGTCTTCGGGCCGCCCGGGTCGGCATCACCCCGGCTGCTGGTCAAGGACTTCGACGGCGCGATGATCAACCATGCCCGGCTGGCCGCGGCGCTCGGCGCGGCCGCGCCCGGCCCGGCCGCCTTCGGTGACCCGCGCCTGCTCACCGGGTCGGACGACGCGCTCGCCGACGTGTTCATCACGATCACCGTGCACCTGTGCGCGGGCGCACTCGCGTTCGGGCTGGCCGAACGGGGCGCCGCGCCGCTGCCGCGGCTGCTAGCCCTGATCCGCGATGCCCTGGACGACGCACTCGGCCGGCATGCCGGCTCACCCGCGGCCGCGCTGCTCCGGGCCCGGGTGCTCGACGCGGAGCGCCTGCCCGGCAAGTCCATGCTGACCGCGGGAACACTGCTGTCCAAGGCGCGCAGCGGCGCCCGCGACATCAACAAGTTCTACGCCACCAGCGGGCCGAACTACCTCAAGACGGGCATCCGCGGCGGTGGCCGGTGAACCCGGGCACGCTGACCAGCCAGGCCCTGCTGAACTGCCTCGTCCGCGAGGTGTCCGGCCCGGAGCAGCAGGCCTGGGAGAGCGGCGGCCACCTGATGATCCGGCTGGCCAGGTCGGGCCGGCTGCTGCGAGCCGCACTCCGGCGCCCCTCGGCCGGAATCAGCCCGCGGCTGACCGGCGACGTCCAGGTCCGGCACGGCGCCGGGTGGCGCCCGCTCGGGTGGGAACGCCTGGCCAGCCTGATCGCCGACGAGCTGGCCCTGGCCACGGGCGCGGAAAACGAGGAGTTCCCGGGCCAGGTACGGGACAGTCATGCGGCACTCACCGCGATCCTGGCCGCCCGGCGGCCCTCCCGGCTGCCCGGCGACTCTCACATCCGCCGGTACCTGGCCAGCGAGCAGGCCCTGATCACCGGGCACAGGTTCCACCCCGCCCCCAAGGCCCGCCAGTCCGCTCCGCGCGAGTGGCTCCGCTACGCCCCGGAGGCAGGGGCGCGGTTCCCACTGCGCTTCCTCGGCGTCCGCGACGACGTGCTGGCCTGCGAGGGCGACACCGCGGCGCTCGGCGCGCTCGGCGGCCCGGTGCCGCCGCCCGGCTACCGGCTGCTGCCGGCGCATCCCTGGCAACTGCGGCTGCTGGGACGCCGACCATGGCTCGCGCGGGCCATCCGGGACCGGCTCCTGCTCGACCTCGGCCCGGGCCGCAGGGACGTAGTGCCGACCTCGTCTGTGCGCACCGTCTACGACCCGGCGGCCGACGTGTTCTGCAAGTTCAGCCTGAGTGTGCGGATCACCAACTGCGTGCGGACCAGCGCCTGGTACGAGCTGGCCGGGGCGGTCGCGCTGTCCGAGCGGCTGGCACCTGTCCTGGCGGAGGTCGCCGGCCGCTTCCCGGGGACCGCGCTGCTCGGCGAGCCGGGATACCGGACCGCGGCGCTGGCCGACCGCAAGGCCTATGAGGGCCTGGCTGTCATCGTCCGGCACGGCCTGCGCCGGCACCTGGCCCCCGGTACCACCCCCTTGCTGGCGGCGTCCCTCGCCGAGCCGCGGCCCCCGGTGCCCGGCGAGCCGCCGGGGCTGTTCGGCGCCCGCGACCCAGACTGGCTGGTGGCATGGTGGGAGGCCTACCTGCGCGTGGTCGCGCTCCCGGTGCTGTACGCCCTGTCCGGGCACGGCGTCGTGCTCGAACCGCATCTGCAGAACGTCCTGGTCGGCGTGGGCGCCGACGGCCAGCCCGGGCAGGTGATCTTCCGCGACCTGGAGGGCGTCAAGCTCGTCTCCCCGCGCCGCGACGACCTGCTAGCCGGACTTGCCCCGGGCATCGCCCGTGCCCTGGCCTACGACACCGAACGCGGCTGGAACCGGATCGCCTACTGCCTGTTCGTCAACCACCTGAACGAGATAGCCGCGGCCATCGCCGACCATTGCCCCGGACGCGAAGAGCGGACGGAAGCCGACCTGTGGGACCGGGCACGCCGTCTCCTGGCCAGTTTCGCGCGCGAGCACGGCTCGCCGCCGCAGCTCCGGGCCATCCTGGCGGGGGTACCGCTGCCGGCCAAGGCGAACCTGAGGGCGCGATGGGCGCGCGCAGCCGACCGGCAGGCGGCCTACGTGCCCGCGCCCAGCCCGTTCGGCCGCCCGGCCCAGCGGATCGGCGTGGATGGCCCGGCATGACGGGCATCACCGCGCCACCCCTGGTCCGCGGCCTGGCCCGGCGGCTGTCCCGCGACCCGGACGGCCTACCCGCCTACGTCTACGACCTGGACCTGCTCGCCGCGCATACGGCCGCCATCCGGGCGGCACTGCCCGCCACCGTCCAGGTGTACTACGCGGTCAAGGCCAACCCCGACCCGGCCGTCCTGCGCGCCGTCGCCCGGCACGTCGACGGGCTCGAGGTCTCCTCCGGCGGCGAACTCCGGCACGCCGCCGCGGCCGTGCCCGGCTGCCGCCTCGCCTGCAGCGGGCCGGGCAAGACCAGCCCCGAGCTGTCCGCGGCGCTCGCCGCCGGAGCCAGCATCCACGTGGAGAGCCCGCACGAGCTGCGCCTGCTTGCCGCGGCCGCCCGGGCCGCGGGGCGCCCGGTGGACGTCCTGCTCAGGGCCAACCTTCCCGCAGCCGGAGCGGCCGCAAGACAGGCGGCCCGCGGCCCGGGCGAGGTGCTCACGATGGGCGGCAGGCCAGCGCCGTTCGGCATGGAACCGGCCGCGCTCGGCCACTGCGCGGACCTGCTAGCCGAAGACACCAGCGCATCGGGACTGCTGCGCCTGCGCGGACTGCACGCGCACCTGGCCAGCGGGCTGGACGCTGATGCCCTGCTCGAGGTCGCGGCCCGCGTGCTGGCGTTCGGCCGCCGCTGGTGCGCCCGGCACGGCGTACCGCGGCCGGAGTTCAACCTCGGCGGCGGAATGGCGGTCGACTACCAGCGGCCGGACACCCCGTTCGACTGGCCCAGATACGGGGACGGGCTTGCCGGCCTGACCCAGCCAGGGGAGACGCTGCGGATCGAGCCCGGGCGCGCCGTCGCCGCCTACTGCGGCTGGTACGTCACCCGGGTGCTGGACGTCAAGCGCAGCTATGGGGAGGCGTTCGCCGTGGTCGCCGGCGGCACCCACCACCTGCGCACACCCGCCGCCAAGGGACACGACCAGCCGTTCGCGGTGATACCCGTCGCATCCTGGGCCGCTCCCTGGGCCAGGCCAGAAGCCCGCATGATGCCGGTGACGGTCGTCGGCCAGCTATGCACGCCGAAGGACGTGCTGGCCCGGCGCGCCGACATCAGCCGGCTCCGGGCCGGCGACCTGGTGGCCTTCGGCCTGGCGGGCGCCTACGCCTGGAACATCTCCGCGCACGACTTCCTCATGCACCCGCCACCCGGTTTCCACTACCTGCGTTACCCCGGTGCCGACGGCGTACCCGCAGCGACCCGCCACGGAGGCGACTCCTCATGACCACATCGCGGCAGCGCACGGCACGCCCGGCCGGCCCGGACGCGGGCGCCGCAGCCCCCGCCCGGCTGGCGGCCGGATCATGCCAGGTACCGGGAGCAGCAGCTCGATGCGCGCACGGCGCGGGATGCCACGACGGTACCGAGCCCGCTGCGGCGACCGCGCCTGAGGGCTCACGGGCCTGGCTCCTCATCGAGCACGCCGGGCCGTGGCCCGAACAGGCGGCTGACGCGGTGCTGCCCGCGCCGCTCAAGGAAGCGGCGCAGCGCGCCGAGGCCCTGGGCATCCGCGTCCAGCTCATCCGCAGGCCGGGCCGTCGCAGGCCGCGGGCCGCCGCGGGCTCCGACGGCAGCCTTCCCTCGGTGTTCGTCGGCTGGGCCGCGGGCTCCTCGCCTTGGCTGCGCCGCGGCAACGTGGCCGACGCCGGCGAACTAGCCGGCCAACTGGCAGGCCTGGCGGATGGTCAGGCGCCAGCGTTCGGCCGCCCGGCCGGGGCGCCGCTGTTTCTTGTCTGCGCGCACGGCCGGCGCGACGTCTGCTGCGCGCGCCTGGGCGGGCCGCTCGCCCGCGTCCTGGCCGCACATCACCCCGGCCGGGTGTGGGAGACCACGCACGTCGGCGGCCACCGGTACGCGGCCAACCTGGTGATCCTGCCGCACGGCCTCTACTACGGCCCGGTCGACGACGATTCCGCGGCCGCCGCCATTGCCGCCTACGAGCGCGGCGAGATCACGCCCGACCGCTACCGCGGCCAGGCCGGCCAGCCGCGAGACCAGCAGGCCGCCAGCTACGCGCGGATCCGGCTGGCCGGGTCGCGGGCCATCGGCGGCGATGACGGCGCCTGAACCCGCTGACCTGTCATTGCCCGGCGGCCAGTCCCGGGCAAGGACAGCTGACCGAAAGGGCGCAACGCCCTTGCAGGCCAGGTCCGGACAGCCCTATGGTTAGCCTTACCTAATTAAAGTAAGCCTAACCATACTTGCCGTAAGGCAGGTGCCGAGGAGGCCGCGCATGCGTATCTACTTGCCCGGGCGGAGGAACGCCGTCTTGCCGAGATGGCGGATCATCGCTGCCCCGGGGCTGGCCGCCGCGGCGTGCGTCGCCGTGGCCGCGTGCGGATCCGGTTCCGGCCCGGTCACGCCGGCCGGGCTGAACGGCACCGAGGCGGGCGCTCCGGCGAACACCGTCTACGCGCAAGAGAACGCGGCCGCCGCGACCGTGCTGAAGCCGGCGCCAGGCTCGTTCCTGGCGGGCAAGACCGCGGTTACCCTGCTGGGCTCGACCACGCCGGTCAACGGGGACATCAACCCCTACGCGATCTGGCCGGTGACCGAGACGATCGGCTCCGTCAAGGCGGGCGACGTGCTGGTGGACAACTTCAACAACGCCTCCAACAACCAGGGCACCGGCACGACCATCGTCGACCTGCACCCCGGCGGCAACCTGACCGTGTTCGCCCAGCTGCCGCAGACGATCAGCGGCTGTCCCGGCGGGGTGGGACTGACCACGGCCATGGTGCAGCTGACGACCGGGTGGGTGATCGTCGGAAGCCTGCCGAGCACGAACGGCACCATCGACACGGCCGGGGCGGGCTGCCTGATCGTGCTGTCCCCGACCGGCAAGCTGGCCGGCGCGATCTCCGGGTCCTATCTGGACGGGCCGTGGGATGAGACGGTCAGCGACCACGGCAGCTCGGCGACGCTGTTCGTGGCCAACACCCTGTTCGGCATCACGCCGAAGAGCAGCGACAGCACGGAGGTCTACAAGGGCGATGTGGTCCGGCTGAGCCTGACCGAGAGCGCGACCGCGCCGCCGAAGGTGACCGCCGAGACCGTGGTCGCCAGCGGCTTCCCCGAGCG
>JASHTQ010000210.1 GCA_030040475.1 Streptosporangiaceae bacterium | reverse complement strand
GTCAGCCCGGTGGCCTGCCGGAGCACGTTCCGGAACTGGGACTACCCGATCCGGCGGCAGATCTTCGCCGGGTTCCGTACCGCGCGCTCGGCTCTTTCTTCTCCGGGGGGTCCGCCCCCCGGAGTCCCCCGGGCAGAAACCGCCTGATGTGCCGGCATCTGGCCTACCTGGGGCCTGCGGCCTCGCTGCGTTCGGTGATCATCGAGCCGGCGCATGGGCTGTACCGGCAGGGGTGGGCGCCGCGGCTGCAGCGGCACGGGACGGTGAACGCGGACGGATTCGGCGTCGGCTGGTACTGCGACGGCGATCCCGAGCCCGCCAGGTACCGGCGGGCCTCGCCCGTCTGGGCGGACGAGTCGTTCGCCGACGTGGCCAGGGTGACCAGGTCGGGAGCCATTCTCGCGGCGGTGCGCTGCGCCACCGCGGGCACCGAACTCGGCCCGGCAGCGGTGGCGCCGTTCCGCAGCGGCCGCTGGCTGTTCAGCCACAACGGCGTGATCGACGGCTGGCCGGGGTCGGTGGAAGGGCTCGCCGCGACGCTGCCCGCCGGCGCCCTGCTCGGGCTGGAGAGCCGCACCGACTCGGCCTTGCTGTGGGCGCTCGTGCTGCACCGGCTGCGGCAGGGCATGGCGCCGGGGAACGCGCTCGCGGGCACCATCTCGGCCCTGGCCGAGGCCGACGTGTCCGGCCGGTTCAACCTGCTGCTGACCGACGGCCAGGCGATAGCCGCCACCGCGGCGGGCGACACTCTGTACTACCGCCGGCGGAACGACACGGTGGTGGTCGCCTCCGAGCCCGGCGACGACGAGCCCGGCTGGGCCGAGGTTCCCGACGGCTCGCTGGTCACCGCGGTGCCCGGGCACGTCGACGTGGACCTTATCGCCAACCCCGATGGAAGGATCGCGGTCCATTGACTTCCCGCTCCCCTCACCTCTCCCTCGACCGCAGGCTGCCCGACGGCTTCCTGGCCGACTCGCTGCGCGCCGACGCGCAGCGCGGGCTCACCTCGGTGCCGAAGGTGCTGCCGCCCAAGTGGTTCTACGACGCGCAGGGCAGCGCGCTGTTCGACAAGATCACCGAGCTGCCCGAGTACTACCCGACCCGTGCCGAGCGGGAGATCCTGCGCGCTCAGGCGGCGCGGATCGCCGCCGCATCCGGGGCGCGGACGCTGGTCGAGCTCGGCTCGGGTTCGTCGGACAAGACCAGGGTGCTGCTCGACGCGCTGCGCCAGGCCGGCACGCTGCGCTGCTACGTGCCCGTCGACGTCAGCGAGGCTGCCCTGGTCGCGGCCGGGGAGGCACTCGCCGCCGAGTATCCGGGGCTGGACGTGCGCGCCGTGGTGTCGGACTTCGAGGAGCACCTCGGGTTCCCCTCCGGCGGCGACGCGCCCGCGCCCCGGCTGGTCGCCTTCCTCGGCAGCACGGTCGGCAACCTGCTGCCCGATCAGCGGGCGGCCTTCCTGGCCAGAGTGCGCGCCGGGCTGCGGCCCGGCGATGAGTTCCTGCTCGGCACCGATCTGGTCAAGGATCCCGACACGCTGGTCGCCGCGTACGACGACGACTCCGGCGTCACCGCGGCGTTCAACAAGAACGTCCTGGCGGTGCTGAACGCCGAGCTCGGCGCCGACTTCGATCTCGATGCGTTCGAGCACGTCGCGGCCTGGGACCCGGCCGCGGAGTGGATCGAGATGCGGCTGCGCTCGCTGGCCGGGCAGACGGTGCACGTTCCGGCGATCGGGCTCACGGCCGACTTCGCGGCCGGGGAGGAAATGCGCACCGAGGTGTCCGCGAAGTTCCGCCGCGCCGGGGTGGAGGCCGAACTCGCCGCCGCCGGGTTCGCGATGCGGTCCTGGTGGACCGATTCGGCCGGGCAGTTCGGGCTCTCGCTGTCCGTTCCCGGCTAGGGCTGGCTAGCCGGCTTCGCCGCCCGGATTGCAGGCCGTCTTGGTAACCGCGATCGTCCGCTGGACCTGGGGCGCGGCGGACGGCGGCACCACTTCTACTTCTGCGGATTGCGGGACCGGGTCGTGACGAGGGTGCGGCAGGATAATTATGCGGGTCATGTCGAGGACGGGCGGGCGGCTCCGACCCTGGGGTGACGGCGCGCCGACGGGGCGCGCGATCCGGAAGGCGAACGTGATGAAGTACTTGATGCTGATCTACGGCAACCAGGAGAAGTGGGCCTCGATCCCGGCCGGGGAGTGGCCGGAGGCGATCGCCAAGCAGAACGCGTTCAACCACAAGTACGCCGAGACCGGGGAGCTGATCGGCGCCTACGGGCTCGGCGACGCGGCGCTGGCCAGGCTGGTGCGCAGGGAGGGCGGCATGCCGGCCGTCACCGACGGGCCTTACCTGGAGACCAAGGAGTACATCGCGAGCCTTTACCTGCTCGACTGCGAGAGCGAGGAACGCGCGCTGGCGATCGCGGCGGACATGCCCTGGGCCGACCAGGAGCCGGTGGAGCTGTGGCCGATCCTGCACGAGGCAAAGTCCGACCTTTGACCGGGGACGCCGCGGACGCCGCGGAGGCCTGGGACGCCGCGGACGCCGCGGACGGCGGGGACCTGCTGCGCGAGCTTGCGCCGCAGGTCCTCGGCGCGCTCGTGCGCCGTTACGGGCAGTTCCATCTGTGCGAGGACGCGAGCCAGGAGGCGCTGCTCGCCGCGGCGCTGCAGTGGCCCGCCGAGGGGCGGCCGGAGAACCCGCGCGGCTGGCTGATCACGGTCGCCTCCCGGCGGCTGATGGACCAGGTGCGCAGCGAGCGGTCCCGGCGGCGCAGGGAAGACCTGATCGCGGTCGCGACTCCGGCTGCCGAGCTGCTCGCGCCGCCCGCCGACGCGGAACCCGCCGGGCGGGACGACTCGCTGGCCCTGCTGTTCGGCTGCTGTCATCCGCGGCTGTCCGCGCCGAGCCAGATCGCGCTGACGCTGCGCGCGGTCGGCGGGCTGTCCACGGCGCAGATTGCGGCCGCGTTCGGCGTGCCCGAGGCGACGATGGCGCAGCGGATCAGCAGGGCCAAGCAGACGATAAGGGAGTTCGGCCTGGTCGTGCTCGACTTGCCGTCCGGCGCGGAGCGGGACGAGCGGCTGCGGGCGGTGCTGCAGGTGCTGTACCTGGTGTTCAACGAGGGATACACCGCCACCGACGGGGACTCGCTGACCGTTCCGGCGCTGTCGGAGGAGGCGATCAGGCTCACCCGCTGGCTGCACCGGCTGCTGCCCGACGACGGCGAGGTCGCCGGGCTGCTGGCGCTGATGCTGCTGACCGACGCGCGGCGGGCGGCCCGGACGCTGCCGGACGGGTCGGTGGTGCCGCTGACCGAGCAGGACCGCGGCAAGTGGGACGTCCGGCGGATCGAGGAGGGGGTCGCGCTGATCAGCGCGGCGCTGCCGCGCGGCCAGGTCGGGCCGTACCAGCTGCAGGCGGCGATCGCCGCCGTGCACGACGAGGCCGCGACGATGGCCGATACCGACTGGCCGCAGATCCTGGCCCTCTACGAGCTGCTCGAGCGCACCGGGCCCAACCCGTTCACCACGCTCGGCCGGGCGGTGGCGGTGGCCATGGTGCACGGGCCGGCGGCCGGGCTGGCGTTGCTGGCTGAGCTGGAGAGCGACAAGCGGATCGCGCGCCATCACCGGCTGCTCGCCACCCGCGCCCGCCTGGAGGAGATGGCCGGCGACAGGCGTTCGGCGGCCGCTGACTACCTGCAGGCGGCGCGGCGAGCGACCAGCCTGCCAGAACGCCGCTATCTCGCCGTCCAGGCCGCCCGGCTGAGCGGAGGTTAGTGAGTCCCAGGCGCCATCGTCATCGGCCCTGGCAATCCGCGGTGCTTGGGTTTAATCGCCGGCGACCTGGCATGATCGTCGCCATGACGGTGGTGAGGATCAACGCGATCACGGTGCCCGCCGACAGCGGCGACGAGCTGGCCAGCCGGTTCGCGGCGCGGGCGGGCGCGGTGGACAACCAGGACGGCTTCGAGGGCTTCGAGCTGCTCAAGCCCACCGACGGAAGGACCACCTGGCTGGTCGTGACCAGGTGGCGGGACGAGGACGCCTTCCAGGCGTGGGTGCAGTCACCCGCGTTCGGACACGGGCACCGGTCGGCGGCCGAACGCGCGGGCGGCGCGGCGCCTCCCCCGGTCGGCGTCAGCAGCGAGCTGTGGTCATTCGACATCGCGGGCGGCTCGTCCCGCTGAGCCGGCCCGGACAATCCGGGATCAGCCGGGAGAGCAGGATCAGCGACGGCCCGGCGACATCCGCGCCGCCGCGCCGAGCCGGCCCAACAGGTCCTGCTTGATCGCCGGCCGGGAGCCGAACACCAGCAGGAAGACCGCCTCGCGGGCCAGCCGCTGAGCATGCTGGTCGACGGTGATCGACTTGCTGCCGTCCCAGACGGCCAGCGCCGCGGTGGCACGGAGCGCCAGCTCCGCCGCGGCGGCCCGCGCCCCTGCCATCGCGTCGGGGCCGGCGGCGAGCGCGTCGTCGAGGCGGCCGCGGCAGGCGGCGAGCTCGTCGTCGAGCGGGCTGGACCCGATCATCCGGCAGCAGCGCGCGGCCAGGCCGAGCGCGAGCGAGCCGTTGACGCGCAGGGCCTCGGGGCGGACGCTGGCCGCCGGGTCGAACGGCACCTGGCCGATGAGGCGATCCGCGGGGACAAGGACGCCGTCGAAGCCGAGCCGGACGGTGACGCTCGCGTCGACCGCCGAGAGCCGCTGGCGGGACACGGCGAGCCCAGGCTGCGCGACCGCGTCCATGATCGCCGTTACCACGGTGTCGTCCGGGCCGCGGGCCACGACCACCACCAGGTCGATCAGCCCCCACCCGGTCACCCACGGCGCGGCGCCGTCCAGCCGCCAGCCGCCGGCGGCCGGTTCCGCGCGCAGCAGCGGAGGGCCGGGCATCAGCCCGGTCAGCGCGATGCCGCCGCGCAGGGTGCCGCGGCAGGCGGGCTCCAGCCACCGGTCCCGCAGCGCGGCCGGGGCCGGGCCGAACGCCAGCGTGGTCAGCAGCCCCAGGTGCTGGATCCAGACGAACGCCGTGGCCAGGCAGCCGCCGGCGATCTCCTCCGCCACGGCGCCCAGCTCCGGCAGGCTGAGGCCCAGGCCGCCGACCTCGCGCGGCGCCGCCGCGCCCCAGAGGCCCTCGGCGGCAAGCGCGTCGAGATGCGCGACCGGGAGCACGTCCAGCCGGTCGACCCGCATCGCGTCGGGGAACAGCACCTCGTCGGCGAGCCGGCGAGCGGCCGCGACCGCCCGCGTCACGCCTGGGACCACGTCGCGGCGAGCTTGTCCATCACCGCGTCCAGGGCCTGGTCGGTGACCTGGCGTGCCGGATCGGCCAGGTACCAGTCGGCGATCTCGCGGGCACCGCGCTCGAACGGGATCACCGCCCGCCAGCCCGGCACCAGCCGCCGGATCTTGGCGTTGTCGAACACCATCGAATGCGCCTTGTCGCCGAGCAGCCCGGCGCCCCACTCAGGGTCGGCCGCGGCGATCGCGTCCGAGGGCACGTGCACCAGGCGGGCGGGCGTCCCGAGCCCCGCGGCGAGCGCCCGCGCGATCTGGTCCCAGGTGAGCACGTCGTCGGAGGTGATGTGGAACGCCTCGCCAAGCGTGCGCGGGTGCCCGAGCAGCGGCACGAACGCGCGGGCGAAGTCCTCGTGATGGGTCATCGTCCACAGCGAGGTCCCGTCGCCGTGCACGATGACCGGCTTGCCGGCCAGCATCCGGCCCAGCACCGTCCACCCGCCGTCGAACGGCACCAGGGTCGCGTCGTAGGTGTGCGATGGCCGCACGATCGTGGCCGGGAAGGCCTGCTCGCGGTAGGCGGCGACGAGCATGTCCTCGCAGGCGATCTTGTCGCGGGAGTAGCGCCAGAACGGGTTGCGCAGCGGCGTGGACTCGGTGACCGGCTGCCGCGCGGGCGGCGTCTGGTAGGCCGACGCGGAGCTGATGAACACGTACTGCCCGGTCCGGCCGCCGAAGAGGTCCAGGTCGGCGCGGATATGGTCCGGGGTGAACGCGACCCAGTCAACGACGCAATCAAAATCAAGATCTTTAATTCTTTCCCGAACGGACCGTGGTTCCCGTATATCCGCCTGGATCCTCCTGACCTGCGGTGGAAGAGCACGCGTGTCGTTCATGCCCCGGTTGAGGACGAACAGCTCGATGCCGCTGCCGACCGCAAGCCGCGAGCAGGCCGAGCTGATCACGCCGGTGCCGCCGATGAAAAGGACCCTCAGATCACCCATCGTCCCATCTTGCCCGATGGCGCTGGCCGGCGTTAGGAAGGTGCTCGTGGACGCCGATGCCGAGCGGGTGCAGGTCGTCGAGTGCAGCCCTCGGCGGCCAGACGCGCGGCGCTGCCTGCGCGCCTACTTCGACGAGCTCGCGCACCGCTTCGACGACGGCTTCGACCCGGCCCGCAGCATCTCCGCGGACGACGACGAGCTGACCCCGCCTGCGGGCCTGTTCCTGATCGCCACGCTGAACGCCGAGCCGGTCGGCTGCGGCGCGCTGAAGTTCCACCCTGGCGCGCCCGCCGAGATCAAGCGGATGTGGGTCTCCCGGTCGGCGCGCGGGCTCGGCCTTGGCCGCAGGCTGCTTGCCGAGCTCGAGGACCGCGCCCGCGCCCGCGGCGTCCGGGTCGTGCGGCTGGAGACCAACCGCACCCTGCACGAGGCGGTGGGCCTGTACCGCGCGGCCGGTTACCGCGAGGTCGCCGCGTTCAACGACGAGCCCTACGCGCACCACTGGTTCGAGAAGACCCTGGATCGCTGACGCGCCGAGGTCACCGCCTGTCGCGCAGGGACCCGGTCAGCTCCGCCTCGGCCCTGATGACGTGGATGACGGCGTTGATGAGGGCCAGGTGGGTGAACGCCTGCGGGAAGTTGCCGAGGTGGCGTCCGCTGTGCGGATCTAGCTCCTCGGCGTACAGGTCCAGCGAGCCCGCCATGGCCAGCAGCCTCTCGCACAGCTCACGGGCACGGATCACCTGCCCGATCTCGCACAGTGCCGAGACCAGCCAGAACGAGCAGATGGTGAACGTCCCCTCGTCGCCCTTGAGCCCGTCGTCGGTGTCCTCCACCCGGTAGCGCAGGACCAGGTCGTTGACCGTCAGCTCGTCGGCGATCGCCAGCACCGTGGCCCGGATCCGGGGATCGTCCGCGGGCAGGAACCTGACCAGCGGCATCAGCAGCAGCGACGCGTCGAGCGCGTCGGTGTCGTAGTGCTGCACGAACACGCCACGCCCGTCCACGCCCCTGGCGCAGATGTCGGCGTGGATCTCGTCGGCCGCCGCCTGCCATCGGTCGGCGTGCTCGAGGTCGTCCCGCAGCCGGGCCAGCCGCGCGCCCCGGTCGGCGGCCACCCAGCACATTACCTTGGACGAGGTGAAGTGCTTGGGCTCGCCCCGCACCTCCCAGATGCCGCGATCCGGGTCCCGCCAGTGGGTCAGGGCGTTCTCGACCTGGCGCGCGAGCACCGGCCAGAACCTCTCGTCGAGCCCGTCCCTGGACGCGGTGTGCAGGTAGACCGAGTCGAGCAGCGCGCCCCAGACGTCGTGCTGGCGCTGTTTCGCGGCCCCGTTGCCGATCCGCACCGGGCGGGCGCCCTCGTAGCCCTGCAGGTGGTCGAGGATGTGCTCCTCCAGCTCGGACTCGCCGCCGATGCCGTAGACGATCTGCAGGTCCTCGTCGCGCTCGGCCAGGTCGGCGATGAACCAGAAGAAGTCGTTGGCCTCCCAGTCGTAGCCCAGCGTGTACAGGCCCCACAGGGCGAAGGTGGAATCGCGGATCCAGCTGTACCTGTAGTCCCAGTTGCGCTCGCCCTGCGGCGTCTCGGGCAGCGAGGTGGTCGCCGCGGCCATGAGCGCCCCGGTCGGGGCATAGGTCAGGCCCTTGAGGGTGAGGGCGCTGCGCTGCAGCGCGCTGCGCCACGGGTGATCGGGGAAGGTGCCGCGGGCCAGCCAGTGCTGCCAGTGATGGGCGGTCCAGACCAGCCTTCTGTAGGCCTCCTCATAGGTCGCGGGCGCAGGGTGCTCGCTCCAGGACAGGGCGCAGAAACGGGTATCGCCCTCCTTCATCAGCGTCCGCGCGATCGCGTGCGGCCCCTCGAAGCCGAGCCGCATGTCGGAGGTGAGGGTCAGCTCCGGGCCGGGTCCGTCGGCCCGCGCCGTGCCCTGGTAGTAACCCGGACCTGGATAGGACCAGCGGGCCGGCCTGCGGCCGTAGTCGAACATCGGCTCGCAGTCCATCGCCACCTGGACCTCCCCGTCCACGCAGCGCACCGTGCGCAGCAGCACGTGGTCGGCGTCGTAGTCGGTCGGCGCCCGCCGGTGGGTTCCTGAACGCTTGTCCTCGTGGTGCCACGGGCCGATGAGCAGCACGTCGCGGACGATGATCCATCCGGTCGGGGTTCCCCAGCTCGTCTCGAGCACCATGGTTCCCGGCAGGTACCTGCAGCCGGCCGAGACCATCGTGTCGGCCGGGCCGAGGCGGAAACAGCCCGCGCCGCGGTCCAGCAGGCTGCCGAACACGCTGGGCGAGTCGGGCCTGGGCAGGCACAGCCACTCGACGTTCCCGCTCGGCGCGACCAGCGCCATGGTCTCGCAGTCGGACAGGAAGCCGTACTCGGCGATGGGCGCGTAAGGGGAGGGCCGCAGCGGGGTGCTCGCCGGCCGGAACGGGGCCACGGCGGTAACGCCGTTCCCGGCCGGCGGCGCCGGTCGCCGGTCGGCCTGGTTAGCTGATGGCCTGCCATGGCATGATCACGCCCCTGAACAAGTGGTGAGCAGGCGGGAACCGTCAGGTGAAATGTGCCCAGCGTGGCCACAGCGCAATCAGGAGCCTCGGCGGCCGGATCCCGGGTCGGCCGTAACGCGTCGCTCACCCGCCGAGCGCCTCCGACGCGCGCTCGATGATCGCGCCGAGGTCGTCGGCGGACGCCTTGCGGTAGACCGGGCCGGTACCGTCGCCGAGCAGCCGGGTGACCATGGCCACGCCCTGTGCCGAGACCGGGCCCGGCACGGCGAGGTGGTCGGCGAGCCCGGCGAGACCCGGGGTGAACCGGCTGACCCGCGGCCCGTATAGGGGCACGTGCGGCGGGTGTGACAGGCCGCGGGGCCACCCGGCCGCCTGGCGCGGAGCTACGGCGGCCGGCGAACGCTCCGCGGTCACCAGCATCCGCCGGATGCTCGCCGCCAGCTCGCGGCGGAACGTCATGGACGTCAGCGCCATCGCGCGCGCCGCCAGCGGGGCGCTCGACTCTGGCCGGGCTCCGTCGGCCAGATCCCGGTCGAGCCGGGCGGCCAGGCAGTGCGCCAGGAGCCGGTGCCAGGGGCGCAGCCTGCGGAGGGTCAGCCTGCCGAGGTCGTCATCGAGCAAGACCTGCATCGCGCCACCTCCATCTAGTGACCTGTCAGCCCATCATACCGGTCACTTAGTGACCTGTAAATCACTCTAACAGGTTAGACCATCCGACGGCGGCGGCCGGTGCCTTGAGGATCGTGGGTCGTTACTTCCCTCCTGGGGGTAGTAACGACCCACGATCATGACTTCGCCCGTTGGGCGGAGGGTGGTGGCTCCCGGCATCAGCCGGCCGCCACCTGCGGGAGTGCGCGGCGTTTGGCGAGCCACCTGTGCCGTGCCTCCGCTGCCGCCGCATCGGTGAGGTCGAGGACCGCGGCGACGGCCTTGGTCGTGACGCCGGCCCCGCGGGCCGCCTCGAACAGGTCGTGCTCGAGGTGGTCCAGGCTGAGCCGGATCGCCTGGACGAGCACGAGAGCGCAGCCGATGTCCACCGGCCCTGCGTGGCCGTCGGCGGCGAGGACGTCGGCGATCGCCGCGAGGTCGGGCATCGGCCGCTGGCTTGTTTCCCACAGCAGCCGGTCCACCCCGGCCGCGTACCGCTCTGTCAGGTGGCGGCGAGCGGCGACGACGGTCTCTGGAGCAGGAGCAGGAATATCCATGACGTTGGTCATTGCGTCACCTCCCGGGGTCGCGGGTGGACGGCGTTCGCGGCGTGGATCCCGCTCGGCCTGACCCGTGACCAGGATCGCCGACCGGACAGAGACCTGTCAATAAAAGCACGAGAAAAATTTCATGTGTTCTCATTCATGAGTATAATCTGAGAGCATGAGCGACCAAGGCGAGCGCGGGGAAAGCTGGACCCTCCTGACCGGGCACGGGCACGTGCTCGTGGAGATCTCCCGCCACCCCGAAGCGCGGATCCGGGACATCAGCGCCGTCGTCGGGCTCACCGAACGCACCGTCCAGGCCATCGTGGCCGACCTGGAGGCTGCCGGGTACCTGAGCCGCGCCAGGTCAGGCCGCCGCACCCAGTACACGGTGAACCCGGAAAGCCTGTTCAGGCACCCGGCCCAGGACGGGCACCGGGTCGGGCCCTTCCTCGCCCTGCTGGCTGCCACCGGCGACGGCGTCGTCGACACGCCAGGCTGGACGGAAGCCCTCTTCAATCAGCCGCCGGACGCCGACGAGGGCGACCCCGCCGGACGCCGACGAGGGCGACCCCGCCGGATGACCAGTCGGCCGACCCTCGGTCAGGCCGACTGACCTGGCGGCCGGCCTCGGTCAGGCCGGATGCGCGACGACCAGCAGGGACCGGCCCTCGCCGGGATTCCCCTGCCGCGGATCTGCCTGGCTACCGGCCCGCCAGCCGGCCTCGGCGAGCAGCCGCAGCCAGCCGGGGACCGGCAGGACGGTCAGCCAGGGCTCGGTCTCGCCGTGCCTGCGGCCGGCGTTCAGCGCGGCGGCCACCTGGCCGGAATCCAGCCCGTCCGGATGCGTGCCCACGCTGGCGGCCAGGCAGGACAGTTCGGCCGCCCGCGAGCGCAGCCCGGCGAGCAGCCGCAGGATCACCGCCCGGTCCAGGTAGATGAGCAGCCCCTCGCACAAGAACAGCGTCGGCCGGGATGCGTCGTGCCCGGCGGCGGCGAGCACGGCGGCCGCGTCGTCGTCGCGGAAGTCGGCGGGCGCGAGCGCCACGTCCCGCAGGTCGGCACCGATGGCCCGCAGCCTGCGCGCCTTATCGGCCTGGGTCGCGGGGTGGTCGAGCTCGAAGAACCGCACGCCGGGCGAGCGGAACCGCAGCGCGCGGTCGTCGTACCCGGCGCCGCAGATCACCACCTGGGGCATCCCGGCCGCGACGGCGGCGAGGACCTGGTCGTCGAAGAACCGGGTGCGGGGCAGGATGCCGGCCCGCGGCCTGCGCAGCGGCTGCATGCCCGCGCAGAGCCGGCGCTGCGCGTCAGGGTCGCCCTCGGCCGTGCACGGCCGGGTCATCCCGGCCCTGGTCAGCGCGACCGCCTGGCTCGTCCGCGACGGCGATCCCCGGTCCATGTCAGGCGCGAGACGCCTCGCGTTCGCGGGCGGCCAGCGACAGCAGTTCCTCGGCGTGGGCCTGGCCGTACTCGGAGTCCTCCAGGCCGGCCAGCATCCGGGACAGCTCGCGCACCCGGCCCTGCTGGTCGAGCCGCTGCACGCCGCTCGCGATGACCAGGCCGTCGCCCGACTTCTCCACCACCAGGTGGTTGTCGGCGAACGCGGCGACCTGCGGCAGGTGGGTGACCACGATGACCTGCGACGAGCGCGCCAGCCTGGCCAGCCGCCGCCCGACCTCGGTGGCGGCCTTGCCGCCGACGCCGGCGTCCACCTCGTCGAACACGAACGTGGGCACCGGGTCCGCGCCGGCGAAGACGACCTCGATGGCGAGCATGACGCGGGACAGCTCGCCGCCGGAGGCGCCCTTGTGCAGCGGCAGCGGCGGCGCGCCCGGATGCGCGGCGAGCCTGATCTCCACGTCGTCGGCCCCGGACGGGCCGGGCGAATCCAGCTCGGTGACCGCCGCGGTCAGCGAGGCGTGCGGCATGGCAAGCGCGGTCAGCTCGGCGGTCACCTCCGACGCGAACCGCGCCGCGGCCGCCGAACGCAGCGCCGTCAGCTGCCCGGCCAGCGCCAGCACCTCCGACCACAGGGACGATTCCTCCGCGGCCAGGGCGGCGATCTTGTCGTCGTCGCCCTCGATCTCGGCCAGCCGCGCGGCGGCCTGCTTGGCCCAGTCGAGGACCCCCGCGACATCGCCCGACGTGCCCGCATAGGCCCGGGTCAGCCGGCCGAGGGCGGCGCGCCGTTCCTGCACGACGGCGAGCCTGGCCGGGTCGGAGTCCAGCGACTGCGCGTACGAGGCCAGCTCGGTGGCCACGTCGGAGATGAGGTAGCTGGCCTCGGACAGCCGGTCCGCGAGGGAGCCGAGCGCCGGGTCGTGCGCGCGCACTCCCTCCAGGGCGCGGGTCGCGATGCCGAGCAGCGTCACCGCGTCCGAGTCGTCGGAGGAGGCCGAGGCCGGGTCACCGAGCAGCGCCTCGTGCGCGGTGGTGGCGGCCGCGTGCAGCGCGTCGGCGTTGGCGAGCCGTTCCTCCTCGGCGACCAGCGCCGTGTCCTCGCCCGCGACCGGCTGCACCGCCTCGACCTCGGCAAGGCCGCGCCGCAGCGTGTCCGCCTCGAAGGCTCGCTCCCGCTCCGCGTCGGTCAGCGCCTGGAGTTCCTCGCGGGTCGCGCGGTGCCTGGCGAACACCCGCCGGTAGTCCGACAGCACCGCGGCAAGCTCGGGGCCGCCGAACCTGTCCAGCGCGTCCCGCTGCCTGCCGGGCTTGAGCAGCTGCTGCTGATCCGACTGCCCGTGCACGGCCACCAGGTCATCGGCGAGCACCTGCAGCAGCGACACGGGCACCGAGCGCCCGCCGGCGAAGGCCCGTGACCTGCCCTCCGCCGACACCGAGCGGCTGAGCACCAGCGAGGAGCCGTTGTCGTCGAGGTCTCCCCCGGCGTCCTCGACCTCGCGCGCCACCTCTGCCGACACGAACAGCCGGCCCTCCACGGTGGCCCGCTCGGCGCCGGGCCGCACCCGCGCCGGATCGGCCCGGCCGCCGAACAGCAGGCCGAGCGCCGTCACGACCATGGTCTTCCCGGCGCCGGTCTCGCCGGTCAGCACGGTGAAGCCGGACGACAGCTCGAGCACGGCGTCGTCGATGACGCCGAGACCGGTGATGCGGACTTCCTCAAGCATGCTTGCCAGCGTCCTCCCTGGCCCGGCCCCGCCAGCCGGTTACGGGCAGCTCGAACTTGACCACCAGCCGGTCGGTGAACCGGCGGGGCCCCGCCCCGTGCAGCCTCGCGAGCAGCACGGGAAGCGCCCCCCGGCGCACCTCCACCCGGGCCCCCGACGGCAGGTCAACCTTACGGCGACCATCGCACCACAAGACCGCGCCCGATGTCTCGTGACCCTCTATCAGCTCCACCGCGAGCACCGATTGCGGCGAGACCACCATCGGCGGGGCGAACAGCGCGTGCGCGCTGATCGGCACCATGAGCAGCGCCTCCACCTCGGGCCATACCACGGGGCCGCCCGCGGAGAAAGCGTAGGCCGTCGATCCCGTGGGGGTCGAGCACACCACCCCGTCGCAGCCCCAGCGCGACAGCGGGCGCCCGTCGACCTCGAGGACCACCTCGATCATCCGCTCCCTGGCCGCCTTTTCCACCGTGGCCTCGTTCAGCGCCCAGGTGAGCGCCACCACCGAGCCGTTGCTGCGCACGGTGACGTCGATCGTCATCCGGTCCTCGACCTCGTACTGCCGCGCGACCAGGCGGTCGACCGTCTCGGCCAGGCCCTCCGGCTCGGCCTCGGCAAGGAACCCGACGTGACCGAGGTTCACGCCGATCAGCGGCACCCCGGCGGGCCGGGACAGCTCGGCGGCGCGCAGCAGGCTGCCGTCGCCGCCGAGTACGATGACGAGTTCGGCGCCCTCGGCGGCCGCGGAACTGGCCGGCACCTCCTCGGCGCCCGGGCAGCTGAACTCGCCCGCGAGGGTGCGCACGGCGATGCCGGCCGCGGTCAGCCTGGCCGCGACCAGCCGGGCGCTGCGCAGCGCGTCCTCCCGCCCCGTGTGCGCCATCACCAGCACCGTCCGCCGTCCCACTAGCTGGGTCCCTCCTGGATAGCCCGTCCTAGCTCATCCTCGTCGAGCGGCGGGGCACCCCGGCGCAGCCAGACGAAATACTCCACGTTCCCCGCCACCCCGGGCAGCGGGCTCGCGGTGACCCCCTGCACGCCGAGCCCGAGGTGACCCGCCGCCTCAGTTACCTTTTTTACAGCCGCCGAACGATCGGTGGTGTCACGGACCACGCCGCCGGCTCCGACGCGTCCCTTGCCGACCTCGAACTGCGGCTTCACCATCAGCACGAAATCGGCATCCGGGGTCGCGCAGCCGACGAGGGCGGGCAGCACCAGCGTGAGCGAGATGAAAGAGAGGTCGGCAACGACGAGATCGGGCACCGGGCTGACCTGCTCGAGAGCGCGCACGTTGACCCGGTCCATGACCGTGACCCTCGGGTCGGTGCGCAGTGACCAGGCCAGCTGGCCGTAGCCCACGTCGGCCGCGACGACGTGCGCGGCGCCCGCGCGCAGCAGCACGTCGGTGAACCCGCCGGTGGATGCGCCCGCGTCCAGCGCGTTGCGCCCCGCGACCCGCAGGCCGGCGAAGGCGGCCAGCGCGCCGGCCAGCTTGTGGCCGCCGCGGGAGACGTAGCCGGGCTCCCCGGGATCCGTGACCGTGATCGGGGCGTCCCTGGCCACCTGGGTGGCCGGCTTGGCGGCGCGCTGGCCTGCGACCGCCACCCGGCCGGCCGCGACCAGTTCCCCCGCCTGCTCGCGCGACCTGGCCAGGCCCCGCCTGACCAGCTCGGCGTCGAGCCTCGCGCGCGCAGTGGTCAACGCTGCCCCTCGGCGAGCTCGCCCAGGATGTCGCGGAGCCGGCCGTGCACCTCTTCGAGGACGGCGACATGGTCCTGCGGCGGCGTACCCGCCAGCCTGCTCAGTCCCGCGATGGCGGCATCCACCCGTGCGTCGCCCGTTACCGGGACATCGGCCACGGCCCGTTCGGTATAAATGGTTTGATCTTTATCCCCGGTACGGTGGTCTGGGTATTTCTCGTCCATGTGCGCTACCCTCCGCGTGGAACGCTACCGTCCGATGCCGACAAGAGCGAGGCGCACATGGCTTCAGTCGAGGAGTGCCGCGAGGCGCTGCAGGCCCTCACCGGCCGATTGGGCGAGATGAACGAGAAGGACAGGGACAGCTTCTTCAGCAACCGCTCGTTCAGCTGCCATGTGACCGATCTCGGCGTGACGTTCGTAACCAGGATCACCGGAAACGGGGCCGAGCCGGTAAAGGAGGCCGGGCCCGGCGAGCCTCCGGCCGACATCAAGCTGACGGCGAACAGCGACGACGTCGTCTCGCTCGCCGCCACCCCGGCCAACATCGCCCGCATGTGGCTCGCGGGCCGGGTCAAGATCCAGGCCAGCATGCGCGACCTGCTCGCGCTGCGCCGCGTCCTTTAGGGCGAGCGATGGGCGACCTGATCCTGCTGCGGCACGGTGAGACCGCGTGGAGCAAGTCGGGCCAGCACACCGGGCGGACGGACATCCCGCTCACCGCGAACGGAGAGGCAGCCGCCAAGGCCCTGGCCCCGGTGCTGGCGCGCTGCGACATCGCGGCCGTCTTCACCAGCCCGGCCCAGCGCGCGACGACGACCGCGGCGCTGGCCGGCCTTGTCGGCGCTCAGGTGGACCCTGACCTGTGGGAATGGGACTACGGCGGGTACGAGGGCCTGACCACGCCGCAGATCCAGGCGGAGCATCCCGGCTGGAACCTGTGGCGAGACGGCGTGATCCCCGGGGACGCCGCCCACCCCGGCGAGACGGTCGAGCAAGTCGGCGAGCGGGTGGACCGGGTGCTCGCGCGCGCCGAGCCGCTGCTGGCCGACGGGGACGTCGTGCTGGTGGCGCACGGCCACGTGCTGCGGGTGCTCGCCGCCAGGTACCTGCTGCTCGGCCCGTCCGGCGGCCGGCTGTTCCGGCTGGACACAGGGACGATCAGCACGCTGAGCAACGAGCACGCCGACCCGGTCATCGCCTCCTGGAACGTCCCGCCCGGTTCCTAGCCGCGGCGACGGCCGCCTCAGTTGCGCAGGACCAGGCGCTGGTTCTTGCTGCCTGCCAGGCAGACGGCAAGGCCGAGCACGCCGACGTCGCGCAGGGCCGTGTCGGAGAGCCCGGTGGCGGCCAGTGAGATCACGATCTCCAGCATCAGCACGCTCGCGATCGCGGCCGCCGCCCGCGGCGCGATGCCGGCCAGCAGCGCGGCGGCGAGGACGAGCAGTACCCAGCCGTGGGCGAGCACGAGGATGATCGCCAGCGATGACGACTCGGAGATCACCGGCACGTACTGCGTCCACTGGCCGGGCTGCAGCAGCTCGTGGTACCCGAACCAGGCGAACACGACGCCGAGCAGGATCCGCCCTGCGGTCGGTGCCCAGTCCGCGGTGAGATCGGCGGCGCGTTCGGCGGCCGCCCGGAGGCCGGGCGCGGCCGGATCGGGCGCCCGGGGCGCGGCCGGATCGGGCGCCCGGGGCGCGGCCG
>JASHTQ010000209.1 GCA_030040475.1 Streptosporangiaceae bacterium | reverse complement strand
GGCACCTGGCGCGCGCTGATCTGCGAGGGCGGCGGCGAGACGACGGCGGTTCGGCACACGCTCAGGGACCTGCTCGACAGGCTCGACGAGCTGACCGGAGGGCCGCCGTGACCACCCAGGGGGGCGCCGACCCACCCGTCAGCGCCACCCAGACGTCCGGGCGGCCACCGCACCGGCGGCCCCGGACGACAGCGCGGCGGCGCTTGGCCAGGTGGCTGAGACGGCTCAGACCCCGCGGCGGCATCGGCGGGCTGATCGGCGGGATAAAGTCCGAGATCGGCAACGTCGGCCACGCCATCGGCTCCGTCGTCTCCACCATCAAGAGCTTCCTGCCGTTCTCCCCGGCCGAGCAGGGGTCCCTGTCCGGGTCCGGCGACCCGTACTACTCCGGCCTGTCGATCGGGAAGATCGCCGCCGGGATCACCGCGTCGCTGCCCGCGATCAAGGCCGCCGTGTCCGGCACGGCCAGCCAGATCAGCTCGGCGCTGTCCACGGCGGCCACGGAAGAGGCATCCGGCACGTCGCAGATCAGCAAGCTGACCGCGCAGACGGACCAGCTCCAGGCGCTCCGCGCCAAGGAGGAGACGTCGATCAAGCAGCTGATCGCCGAGCGGGAAGCCGAATCCAAGGCAGACGGGGCGGCCAGCAGCGCGATCCGCGCCCAGCAGGAAGACGAGATCAAGGAACTCGAGAAGCTCCGCGCCTCCCAGGAGACCCGGGCCAAGCAGACCGACGCGGTGATCGAGACCGTCCGCAAGAGCATGACCCAGCTGAAGGACGAAGTCGACAAGCTGAGAGACGCGCTCACGAAGGCCACCGCCGCCTCCAGCAACTCCTCGTCGTCCTCATCCTCGGCGGACAGCAGCAGCTCGTCGAGCGACCAGCCGGCGAACTTCGCCGCCCTCGGCCAGTGGCTCGCCGAGACCGCCCCGGACGCCGGGAACCCGGGGTCGTGGCAGGGGAACCCCGGCCCGCTCGGCGGGTTCGGCCTCGCATTCGACCCCGGCGGCGGGCCCCGGCCGGTCGGCGGGTTCGACGGCGGCGTGCCGTCCGGGCAGGGCGGCGGCGACCTGACGGCCATGCTGCTGGCCGACCGGCTCGACACCCTCATCGCCGCGGTCAGAGCCCAGCCTGCCAGGAACGCTGCCGGGATGGCAGCCGCGATGAACGGCGTCACGGGGACCGCGATCACGAGAGGAAACTGGTGACCGGCGATCAGCTGCCCGAGGCGGCGCGCCTGCTGCACGGCGTCCTCCTGGCCGTACACCGCGGCGACGAGCAGGACGTCGAGGTGCTGCTCGGGAACGCGCCGAGGGAGATCCTCATCGGCCTGATCAACGGCATCGCCGACGTGGCACTCGCGGGCTGGGAGCGCGCGGTCGGCAGCCCGGACGCGGTACGCCTGGTGATCCAGGGCCTCGCGCTCGAACTGGCCGCCGAGGACACTTCATGACGGCAGACGCGGCCGGGGTCCGCCGCCTGGCCATCGGCGCCATGCTGGCCGGGCTCGACGCCGATGGCGAGAGCCTGCACCTGCTGCTGGCCGGGCTGCCCGAGGTGACGCTGATCAAGATCGTGGGCGAGGTCGCGCAGCTCGCCGACATCGTCTGGTCGACCCGCGTTGAGCACAGGGCCGCGATCCGGGACGCGTTCGCCACCTACGCCATGGAACTCGCCACCCGGTAGCCCGGCAAAGGGCGCCATGCCGCACGCCTGCTGGCGGCTCCTGGCCTTTCGGAGCCCTTCATGGGGAGGCACCTACGAGGAACGGCAGAGGTGATCTGAGCGCCCGTCAGAGCAGATAGTTCTACAGTTTCCGGCAGCGGGGCGGCGTTCTACGAAACTAGGCGCTGTCGTGAGGGAATTGCACACCGGTTGCACAGACCATGTGGGTATGGGTGGACTGGAGCACGCTAGCCGGACTGTTTCGCCCCTGTGACCAGCACCGGAGCGCTTTCCTGGACGTGCCGGAAAGGGCCGGACGGCGGGTGTGAGACTACGGATCAGAAGGTTGGGGGTTCGAGTCCCTCCGAGCGGCCACGTACCAGCAGTTCGAATAGATTTATTGAAATATTTGTTTTAGTAAGTGACTCGCCTCTCACAGGTCACAGCCGACCCGGTTTGAGTGGGCATTTGAGTGGGCATCTGATTGGTTTTCCCGGCCGGGTGTAGGTCGCGAGTTGCCGACCTCGACAGGAGCATGACTGGCTCCAAGCTGTCGATGGGCTCTGAGGCTGCCGACAGAAGCGTCGCGGGTGGGGGCTAAGCAGCCTGACCGCGAGCGGTCTCGACCAAACCTGTCGGGCGCGAAGCTGTCTTCCCTCCGTCTGTCTCCACGCTGCCATGCCCTGTGCGACGGCTGTGGGCAGAGCCGGGCTCAGCAACAAGACGCGGAATAACGGAACTAGACGCGGATGTTGGAAAGTGAGATAGTTGGAATATAGAAAGATCTAGCCGGGAGATGCGATGCGCACGACGCTACGAAACAAGGGGCAGGTCACTCTGCCCGCCGAAGTTCGTGAAGCACTCCGCATAGACGAGGGCGATGAGCTTGAGTTCGAGTTCGTAGAACCGGGTGTCGTGGTAATGCGCGGGTTGAAGATGATCCCCGCTGCCCAGGCATGGTTCTGGACGAAGTCGTGGCAGTCAGGCGAGCAGCAGGCATCAGACGAAATCGCCAACGGACAGCTGTCCCAGGTCTACAAGAGCACCGACGAGATGTTCACCGACCTGGAAGCCGGGGCCTGATGCCCACCTTGGCGTACACCCCCACGTTCAGTAAGGACTTTACCCTCCTCGATTCAGCCGACAAGCAGCGCTTCAAGAGGAAGGTTAGAGAAGAGTTCGTCCCCGATCTACGGGCGGGCAAGTTCCGGGCTGGCCTTCGGGTCAAAGGGGTCCACGGCGCTCAGGGAGTCTTTGAAATGACCTGGGCGCCAGACGGCAGGGCGACCTTCGAGTACGGCGAGGAACAGATCGCCGGAGAGCCTCACGTGATCTGGCGCCGTGTCGGCACTCACGACGTGTTTCGTTCTCCATAGACAGCCCCTGTCGCGGCAATGCGACGGGAGCGCAGCCTGTGGAGGGGGCGACGCTGGAAGCGGGGAGTCCTGGCCTTGCGCTGGTCAGGGTTGCTTGCGGGCGGTGAGGAGCAGGTACTCCCAGTCCATGACCGTGGTTTCGGTGCCATAATCGTGGCGGCGGGCGAGGTCGGCGAGTTCCTGGTCGAGGGCGGCGGCGCGAGCCGGGTCATCGGCGATGTACCGGTAGGCGGCGATGGTGGGCCCGTAGCGGGCCTTGAAGTAATCCCGAAAGTCCTCGGGGCGGGCGAACAAGTCGATACGAACGGTCTCGCGCCGTACCGACACGTCCCGGACCCGGCCGCCGAACAGCGCGCGGACGTGGTCTTCACGGCCCCACATCGGCGGTGGCTGCGCGCCGGGCGGGGGCGGCGGCGCATACGGTTTCATGGCCGCGAACATCTGGCCGATGAAGCCTTCGGGGGTCCAGTTGAGCAGCCCGATGATGCCGCCCGGGCGGCATACCCGGACTAGTTCATCGGCACTGGCCTGGTGGTGCGGGGCGAACATGACACCTAGGCACGACATGACGACATCGAACTGGCCATCACCGAACGGGAGCGCCTCGGCATCGGCCTGCCGCCACTCCAGCTCGATGCCCTGCGCCGCGGCCTGCCGCTGCCCGGCGGCCAGCAGTTCGGGGGTCAGGTCACTGGCGACTACGCGGGCCTCGGCACGGGCAGCGGGAATCGCGGCGTTGCCGGACCCGGCAGCCACGTCCAGGACCCGGTCTCCCGCCCGCACGCCGCAGGCGGTCACGAGGATCTGCCCCAGCCCGGGGATGATGTCGGCGGCCAGGGCAGGGTAATCACCAAGCGCCCACATCGCGCGGTGCTTGTCTTTCAGCGTCCGGTCGGCTTCGGTCGCGGCAGCCGGTGCGGTCATGACGGGCCTCCCGAACGTCAATGTCCCTGGCAGCCGCGGTCAGGCTGCCACGAGATCGACGGTAGGACGCCGCCGGGCGAGCAGCTAGTACATGATCTGTACCGGGCATTGGCCTGGGCAGAGGCCGCGGTTACCCTGCTAGGCATGGGCTCCTCCTACCACCAGTTCTGCCCGGTCGCCAAGGCCATGGAGCTGCTGGACGAGCGGTGGACCATGCTGATCGTCCGGGAGCTGGTAACGGGCAGCCAGCATTTCAACGAGCTGCGCCGCGGGGTGCCGCGGATGTCTCCCACCCTGCTGTCCAGGCGGCTGCACCAGCTCACCCGCGCCGGAATCGTGGACCGGCACGAAAACGGCGGCGACGTGCGCTACGTGCTCACCGCCGCGGGCCGCGAACTGCGCCCGGTCGTCGAGGCGCTGGGCATCTGGGGCATCCGCTGGATGGGGGAAATTGGCGACGAGGACCTCGACCCCAAGCTGCTGCTGTGGGACATGCACCGCAACATCGACCACCAGGCCGTCCCCCAGAGCCGGACCGTGGTCGGCTTCAGCTTCCCCGACCTGCCCCCGCCCGCACGCTGCTGGTGGCTGGTGATCACGTCGGAGGACGCCGACGTCTGCGACGCTGATCCCGGCTACCCCGTCTCGGTCACTATCACCGCCACCCTGCAGACCATGACCCGGATCTGGATGGGCGACCTCAGCTGGCCCGACGCCCTGCACGCCGCAGCCGTCACCATCGACGGACCAGCACAACTGCGCCGTGCCGTCCCCCAGTGGTTCACCCTCTCCGCATTCGCCGCAGTGGACCGACCCGGATAACAGGCAGGGCCGGGGCCCTGCTTGAGCTGCGCCACCCCGGGCCTGACGGCAGAGGGCCGGGCCCGATAGGCGCGGCGAACCT
>JASHTQ010000208.1 GCA_030040475.1 Streptosporangiaceae bacterium | reverse complement strand
ACCCAGCGTCCAGGCGTACCGGAAGGTGCCGGTCTCCATCTCCCTGGCCAGCACCGGCGCACCCACGAACGCCCCGATCAGCGCGGGCACCACCTGCAGCACGATCGCGATGTTCTCCGCCCCCGACATGTGCGAGATGAACGCTCCGACCAGGATTCCGCAGGCACTCGAGCTTGCCGGGTGGCAGTCGGCCGCGGTGGTGTAGGCCCGGTGTGCCTGAAGGCCTATCAGCCACAGCCACACCGCCAGCCCGCCAAGCAGCGCGGCCGCACCGCCCAGTGCCACCCGGTGCTGCCGCCAGATGACCCAGGCCATCCGCCGCCACGGCAGCGGCCGCGGGCTCGCGTCCGCTCCCGCGCGGGCGGGCACGGTCATCGCGGTCATTTCGCCGCCTCCGACGGTTCAGTGTGCCGTCCGCGGGCCGGGCCGGGCAGCGCCGCGGCGTTGGGCTCGCGCAGGTAGGCCAGGGCGAGTTCCTCCAGGCCCACCGGGTGCGCCTCCCAGCCGGGCGGGACCGGATCGGCGGCCGTGGCCCTGACCACCAGGTGGGCCTGCGCCTCCGCACGCCGGACGTGCACCACGGGCCGTTCGGTATATCTATCGACCTCGCCGGCCGGCCCGGTCAGCACGCGGTGGCTGGCCAGCAGGTCGTCGACCTCGCCTGCCATCTGCACCCGGCCCCGCGACAGCAGGATCAGGTAGTCGGCCACCCGCTCGAGCTCGGTCAGCACGTGCGAGGACAGCACCACCGACACGCCGTCGTCGACCGCCGCCGTCAGCACGATCGCCATGAAGTCGTGCCGGGCCACCGGGTCCAGCATCGCCACCGGCTCGTCGAGCACGAGCAGCCGCGGCCGTCTGGCCAGCGCCAGGGTCAGCGCGAGCTGCGCCTGCTGGCCGCCGGACAGCCTGCCCGACTTCCGCCTCGGCGGGATGCCCAGCTCACCCAGCCGGGTTTCCGCGTATTCCGTGTCGAAACGCCGGCTCAGGTTGCGGGTCAGGTGGATCATGTCCGCGACCGACACGTTCTTGTACAACGGCGCGTCCTGGGCGACGAACGCGACGCCGTCCAGCGCGATCCGGGAGCCAGGCGCCTGGCCGCCGAGCACGGCGACCGTGCCCGCGGACGGCGCAGCCAGGCCGACCGCCAGGTTCAGCAGCGTGGTCTTGCCCGCGCCGTTCGGGCCGACAAGCGCGACTATGTGCCCGGCCGGGATCGCCAGCGAGCACTCGCGCAGCGCCCACGTGCCGCGGTACTGCTTGCCCAGGCCGTGCGTCTCGATCACATTCACGCGACGCCCTCCGTCTCGCCGCTCGCCGCGCCGCCACGGGCGCGCGGCCCGTCGCGGCGTTCATAGAAATCCCGTAGCGCGCTGGTGAACAGCGCCACCATCCCGTCCTCGTCCATCCCGGCCTCGTCCGCGGCGGCCAGCCAGCCAGACAGGGACCGGCGCAGCGCGGTCAGTTCGGGGAGCGCGACCTGGCTCAGCGTTGCCTGGACGAACGTGCCCTGGCCGGGCCGGCCGGCCGCCAGGCCCTTCATCTCCAGGTCGCGGTAGGCCTTCAGCACCGTGTTCGGGTTGATGGCCAGCGAGGCCACCACGTCCCTCACCTTCGGCAGCTGGTCGCCTGGCTTGAGGTAGCCCAGCCGCAGCGCGTGCTCCACCTGCTGCACCAGCTGCAGGTAGGTCGGCACGCCCGAGCCGGGATCAAGCCGGAACTCGATCAGCGAGCCCGGCCCGCGAGGCCCGCTCACCGGCGAGGCGCCGGCCCCGCCGTCGGCGACTCCGTCTCCTTTATCTATAACCATAAGACAAGGATACAGTCGTCGATCCCGCTGTCAAACGGGCGGCCCGGCAGCACGATGAGGCCGGGCCTTCGATGAAAGCCCGGCCTCACGCCCCCAGCCCCGCCCCCGGATCCCCCACTGACCGACCCGAAGGCGCCCGATCATCGGCGGTTCCGGGTCCTCGCCCCAGCCTGCGAGGTCCCGGCACCGCCCGGCCCGGCCGTCCGCCGCCCCCCCGCGGCGGGTCGGCCATCGCCACCCGCAGGGAGCCCCGGCAAGCCTGCCGCCCCAGGCAAGCTGGCGGACGGTACCGGGATCGTGGTTGTTCCCTGGTGACCAGATCCCGGCACCGCCCTGGGTCCCCCTTGCTCCCGTAGGTAAGAGCGCAACGACCGACCGCCACCAACGTTTTTTTTGCGAGAATTTCTGCGGCGATCGCGATCAGCCGCCGAGGGAGGGCTGCGGTGACCGAACCTGGCGAGTCCGACGAGGACACCGAACCCGATCCGCGCTGGACCTTTGCCAACGAGCGCACCTTCCTGGCGTGGAGCAGGACCGCGCTCGCGCTTGTGGTGGCCGGAGCGGACGTCGCTGGCCTGGGCCAGGACCGCGCTTTGCTTCGCCGCCGCCGGCGGCGCGGTGCTGAAGAAGGACGTGGCCCCCGGCAGCATCGGCCCGCAGCGGGCCCGCTGCCTGGACCGGCTGCGCCGGGCCATGATCCCCGCCTGGATGGCAGCGGAACCAGCCCGCGCACGAGCCATTCAGGCTAGTGCCGCGGCCGGACACGTTCGCCCCGCGGATCGCACCTGCCGCATCTCACCCGCCTCACCCGCCCCTGCCATCCGCCGCCGGCCGGATCGTGGGTCAAAACCTCCCCGATAAGGGCAGTAACGACCCACGATCATGACAACAGGTCCGGATCAGGGCGGCGAAGGGAATCACGCGGACGGCTGCCGCGGCGCCCGGCGGGGCAACCGTTGCCGATGCGGCACCAGCCGTACCGGTCGCGGAAGGCCGCCTGCGTCAGCCCCGCGGCCGCCGCGATCGGGGCGCGCCTGTCCGAATCCTCAAGGTCCTGGCGGCAGCGGCGTCAGGTCATCCATGGGGTGGACCATGCATCCGGCCCGGCTGCGCCCGGTAGAGTCGAAGGTCCCGGCCGG
>JASHTQ010000207.1 GCA_030040475.1 Streptosporangiaceae bacterium | reverse complement strand
GCGCCCGATGAACCCCGGCACGGACCTGACGCTGCGCGGCCAGGTCCAGATCGTCGCCGACTTCCTGGACGCGCTCAGCTTGCAGGACGTGACGCTGGTGCACGCCGACTGGGGCGGCGCGCTGTTCCTGACCGCCCGCGCGCTCGACTACCGTCTCGCGCGGCAGGTGATCTTGCCCTGTGAGGCATTCGGCAACTTCCCGCCCGGGCTGCCCGGCACGATGGTGGCTCTTGCCGCCCGGATTCCCGGCGGCATCCGGCTGGCCGCCCGCCAGCTGCGGATCGGCTGGCTGCGCCGCCTGCCGCCGCTGTACGGCCAGATGGCAGCCCGGCCGGTACCAGGGGAGCTGATCCGCCGCTGGACCGAACCGGTGCTGCGTGACCCGGGCGTCCGCCGTGACCTGCTCGCCTACTGCCGGAGCCCCTTCGACAAGCAAGCGCTCACCGCCGACACCGAGGCACTGCGGCGCTTCCAGGGCCAGGTGCTGGTGCTGTGGTCACCCGACAACAAGGTCATGCCCGCCGCGCACGGTCACCGGCTCGCGGCGCTGATGCCGCGGGCGAGGTACGCAGAAATCCCCGGCGCCTACGTGCTGTCCATGCTCGACGAACCCGAGGCGGTGGCCCGCGAGATGGGCGCGTTCCTCACCGCCCCCGCAGCCAACCCAGGCCACGAGCAAAACTGCCGTTAGATCACCGGCGACCCCGGTGGCAGCGGCGACTATTGCACATAATGCCTTGTGCTGCGTCGTCACGGCTGCGCGACGGTCTGGAACTCGCCGGGATTGATGCGCACCTGAGCTTGTGCGGTTTTTCAGCCGATAAAGGTCTCGACGGCTCGCAGGAAACTCGCTGCGTCCTGGAACAGGAAGCCGTGGCCGGCATCGGCGAAGAGAAGCAGCTTCGCACCGGGCACGCTGCGGGCCAGGAGCCGGGCGTTGGCCGGCCCGGTGAACTGATCCAGGGTTCCGTCGGCGGCCAGCGTGGGCACCCGAATATCGCCCACCAGCCGGCCCGCTGCGTCCTGTCCCGCCAGCCATCGCTCGGCTGCGAGGTACTGGCTGTCAAATGTGGCGGCGGACACCTGGTAGGAGCCTGGGTACTGCAGGACGGCGCTGATGTAAGCCCTGGCTGCGGCGGCCTGATTCTTCGGGAAGAGCGCAACCGCGAGCTGCTCGGGGTCCAGGCCGGACACGGTGGCGGAGGGCGGGAGCGGCACCGCCTTCCCGGTCCCAACTGCGCTAGCGGCCAGGATAAGCCGGCTTACCTGGGCCGGGTGGCTGACAGCCAGGGCCTGCGCGATCATGCCTCCCATCGACCATCCCAGCACGGCCGGGCGGCCTAGCCGAAGCGCGGAGATCAGGGCACTCGTCTGGCTGGCCATGGCTGTGATGCTCAGCGAGTCCGGCGCCGCGACCGCAGAGGTCCGGCCGACCCCGGCGTTGTCGAAGACAACGACTGTGTGATGGGCGGCCAGGGCGTCGACGAAACCCGGCGGCCAGTCGTCCATGGATGCGGCCGCTCCCGTGATGAGCAGCAACGTGGGTCCGCTGCCCAGCTCGCGGTACGCGACAGTGCCGGCAGGGGTGCGGACGACGCGTATGGGTGTCGTCAGTACATCCGGGCCGCTGCTGCCAGACCCGCATCCCGCTACGGCCGCCGCCGCGCAGCACACGGCCAGCATCAAGCTGACCGGGAACCTCAGGTGCCCCGCCTGAGTCGACATAATGACCACCTGCTTCCTGGCGAGCAGCTCTGGCCGGCATCGTGACTCCTGGATGGGGCGGTTGCCTCACGCCATCAAGATATATCTCCTTCACGCGGATGACAAGATATATCTTCTTCTAGGATCGCGGCCTGGCCGCGGGGTCCCGGGCCTGGCGTCCAGCCCCGAGCATGCTCATGTCCGCCGGAATGAGCGCGTGCAGATCGACTGGCTCGGGGCCGGATTGTGTGCGGAATAATCAAGGCGTTACCGCTAGAGAATAAATGGCTGAGTTTAGGTACCGCGCGTGCTCGCAGGCCAGGTGGCACATCGGCGGGACGTGCACCCATCCCTGGCGCCATGCGCCCCAGCCGCGAGGCTGCCCGGCGATGGGTGGCGCGGCAGTTCGGCAACCGCAAACCGCATGCTTGTACCAGAATTGTGGTTCTGGCCCGCATCTCGTGATGATCACGATGGATTTGCCTGCTGGTAACGGGGCTTGTGGGTCACAGGCCCCGCAAGAAGGGGCTTGTGCGTCACGAGCCCCGCTCAGGGCATCGTGCTCAGTGACTGGTGGTCCCTGTGAGGTGGATGATGCGAATGGCCGGCAGATCACGGTCGTGTCCATCACGAGATATGGCCCAGATCCAGAATTGTCGCTAATGGTGGTGATCACCGGTTTGCGTGCGGCACGATGCTGGGATGAAGCCGGGCTCATCACCGTATGGCGCGCAATCGCGGATCCCGCCTCTGCGAGTCTTCGTCAGTAGCGCTTCGGGGGCCCTGGCTCGGTACCGCGCGGCGGCGGTGGAGGTTTGCCACCGGCTTGACTGTATGCCGGTTCATATGGAGGAGTTCGACCCGGAGCGGTCGACGCCGGAACAGGTGTGCCGAAAAAAGGTCGAGAGCTGCGACGTTTTTGTCTTGCTGCTGGCGCACCGGTACGGTTCGCGGCCACCGGGGCAGCGGCGTTCCTATACCGAGCTTGAGTACCGGTGGGCGATGGACTGCCCGCGGATGCGCCTGCTGGCGTTCGTGGTGGATCCGGCGTTCCCCTGGCCGCCGCTGGAAGTCGATAGCGTCGCGGACGCCGAACAGCTTGCCGCCTTCGTGTCGGACGTGGAAACCCACCACGTCGTGCGCCGTTTCGGGGAACTCGCCAAATTTCGCGAGGACCTGCTCGTGGCTCTGAGCCGGCAACAGCGGGCCTCGAAAGTCCCCCGCCGACTCGGCGCCGTCTACGAGGACTGGGACCCGGTGCCGGTGCCGGCCCCGCCGGCCCTTCATGCCAGCCCGCCGTATGTGGGCGCTAGCCCGTTCACCGGGCGGGCTAGTGACCTGGACATACTGAATGAATGGGCGCAGTCCGATGATCCGGTCCTGGTGATCGAAGCGATCGGGGGTACCGGCAAGAGCGCGCTGGCCTGGCAATGGGTCCAAAACCGCGCCCGGGATGTGGTGCCGGGGCTGGCTGGACGGCTGTGGTGGAGCTTTTACGAGGGCTCGAACTCGATCACGAGGTTTTTGCAGGAGCTGGTCGCGTACACCTCGGGACGGCCGATGGCGCGGGTCAGGCGACTGGGACGGGCCGAACTCACGGACACGGCACTCGCCGCCTTGCGCGAACGTCCCTACCTGGTGGTCCTCGACGGGTTCGCGCAGGGCAGTCACGGTTCCCCTGGAATCCAAAATCCGCAAGTTCATCAAGGCGCTGAATACCTTACCTGCCTCATGAGCCCCCGCCATGGCCGTCCGGGAGTCGGCGCGGCGCAGCGTGCGGGGGAGCCGCGTCAAGCTGCGCGACGAGCGTTTCCATCCGCGTGATCTCATCGGCGACCCGCCGCATCATCGAGTCCCCGGCGGCCGGCCGCGGTTTGCCCGGGCGCCGGCCGGACGCCGCGAACCCGCGCACGATGCTGACCGACGTCCGCAGCTGCTGGCTCACCTCGCTCAGGCGCTCGGTCAGCTGCGCCCCCGACCGGCGGGCCGCGGCCTCGGCGGCGCGACTCGCGTCCATCCGCTCCGACACCCTCGCGGACGCCGCGGCGAACGGCCCGAACCAGGCGCCCTGGCGGAGCGGCCGCAGGACGGCCCGGGTCACGGCGAGCGCGGCAACGGCCAGCAGCACGAGCACCGCGCCCGCCGCGGCCGCGTAGCGCGCCGCGGCCTGCGCGGTAAGCCGTCCGATGCCGGCCGTTCTCGCCATCACGACGAGCAGCCCGGAGGGACCGTGTCCCGCCTGTCCGCCGATCACGTACTGCACGTCGTCGGGTCCGTACACGTACATGATGCGCTGCGGCTGGTAGTGGACCGCTTCCAGCAGGACACGCCAGGTTCCGCCCGCGCCGGGCACGGTGACCGGCCGTGAGGTGTGCGCCGCCAGCCACGAGCGGTCGGCCGGGACGGCGGGACCCGCACCGTCACCGGGAGCAGGAGGAGCCACCAGCCGCCCGCTGGCGCTCAGCAGTTCCGCGTCGCAGGCACCGGAGGGCACCGGGACGGGCCAGCCCGCCATCGGCTGGCCCGTCGCCTCGTCCGCGCAGGCCAGAAGGCTACTGTCCACTTGCCTGGTCAGGTAACCGCGTGCCACCGACACCCCGGCGGCGCCGGCGGCGACCGCCCACAGACCCGCGACGCTCACGGCCACGCAGGGCAGCGACACCCACAGCGGGATCCGGATGCGCGCGCCCATGCCGCCCAGTCTCGCCGGTGCCGGTCACGCTGGCGAGACCCAATCAAGGCCGGCGCCACGGACGATCCCGTCACCGGCTCCCGTCCGGGAGCCGCGCGCTAGCCCCCATCCAGAACGCGGCCGAACATGGCTTGCTGGTCACGACGATCGCGGCGCAGCGTCCGGGCCATCCGGATGGCGTAGCCGGCGGCCAGGGCCAGGCAGGCGGCGACGGCCAGGTAGACGGCGACGGCGGGGTAGACGCTGACGGCCAGGTAGTCGGCGACGGCGGGGGAGCTGGGGACGGCGAGGCCGGGACCGGGCGCGAGGCCGCCGGGAACGGGTATCCCCATGCCGCCCGCGCTCAGCGTGGTGAGCGCCAGGGCGATGGCGCCGAAGAAGCCCGCCGCCACCATCGGGAAGAGGCCGCCGAGCAGCATCCCGCGTCCGCGGCGCCGCCGGAGGCGGAGGGCCAGGCCGCAGCCCGCGAGCAGGATCGCGCCGCCGGCGGCCGCGCCGGACCATACCAGCCACGCGGGATTGATTATGATCGCGGCCCGGGTCGGCAAGCAGGGCCAGCACGGCGTCTGCGGGCCCGGCGTCACCGTGACGACGAGCGGCCAGGTCCTGAGGATGGCGTCGATCGCCAGGCCGGCGACGCCGGAGGTCAGCAGCAGGATGGCGGCCAGCTTCCAGGCGGCCAGGCCGGCCTCCGCGGCGGCGGCGAGCCAGCCGCGGCGCGCGTGGTGCGCGCGGACCACCGCCCGCACCGGCCCGAAGCTGGAGATCGCGGCCTCATGCGCCTGGCGTTCGGTCATCCCGATCTCCAGCCCCGCCGCGGCGGTCTCGCGCAGGTGGTCCTCGGCCTCGGCCACGATCAGCTCCGCCTCGGCCGCCGGCACCCACAGCCCGGCGCGCAACTGGTCCAGGTACCTGTCGATCAGGTCG